>CAYTIZ010000120.1:0-7410 GCA_964437885.1 uncultured Enterobacteriaceae bacterium | reverse complement strand
AGTTTTCGCCATTTACTGCCGGAAATAACGGGATGTAATAGATCATCACGTTTTATATAAAGCTCAATTTTGTATTCATCCAGAATAGGGTGTTGTATGGGCTCAATAATCGCTGCTTTAGTATTGATGCCAAGTTCGGATTCGATTTGTATGATATCGACCATATCTGAATTTAATATTGTTTAAAATAATGCGCTATTATACCGGTTCTTTTATTTTCATTTTGGAGTATTAACGTGAGTACATTTGATCAAGTATCTGTTGTTATCGAGGCGAATATCTATTTTGATGGCAAGGTTAGTAGCCGAACCATTGTTTTTCCCGACGGTTCAAAAAAGACTCTCGGTATATTATTGCCCGGAGAGTATCACTTTAATACTGATGCGCCGGAACATATGCTGATAACACAAGGTGTTGCTGAGTATCGTTGGAGCAAGGATGATGTTTGGAGAAAAGTAGAAGCGGGTGGTGAATTTAATGTGCCCGGTAATTCTTCATTTGATATTCGTGCTCTGGAAATCGTTGATTATTGTTGTTCATTTATTGAAGGTTAATCAGGGATTGCTTAGCAAACTATTTAAGTAATGGATTATGATGTCATTATTGTTGGCGGTGGTGCCTCAGGTCTGCTTTGCGCCATTACGGCAGGCCAACGTGGTCGTCGCGTCCTGGTTCTGGATAGCAGTAACAAAATAGGAAAAAAAATCCTGATGTCGGGTGGTGGACGATGTAATTTTACCAACATGGATATTGATTCCGACAATTTTCTTTCGAATAGCCCTCATTTTTGCAAATCTGCTTTAAGTCGTTACACACAATTTGATTTCATTAGTTTAGTTGAAGAACATGGTGTTGCTTATGAAGAACGCAAACATGGACAATTATTCTGTAAAGATTCTGCTAAAGAAATTTTGGCGATGTTATTAACGGAGTGTGAGAAAGCAGACGTTCAAATTCGTAAACATTGTGAAATTACTTCAATTGCATGCTCTGCCACAGAAGGAGAGGTTGAAGCACAGTTTAAACTAGAAACTAATCTTGGTGAATTTGAATCATCTAATCTGGTTGTCGCTACGGGTGGACTGTCGATTCCAAAAATGGGATCAACAAATTTTGCTTATAAAGTTGCCAAGCAATTTAGTATTCCGGTTGTCCCTACATGTGCAGGGCTAGTGCCACTTACTTTTAGTGATTACTTTAAAGAATTATCTGAACGATTAAGCGGTGTATCGCGAGAAGTTATATTGTCGACTGGTAAAAAACAATTTCAGGAAAATATACTATTTACACATCGTGGCTTGAGTGGTCCTGCTGCTTTACAAGCATCCAGTTACTGGAATGCAGGGGAGAGTATTTATATTAATTTATTTCCAAATGATGATATTGGCTTGTTAATAAAGAAATCCAAGAAAGATAGTCCCAAACTTTTGTTGCGCAATTTATTATCACAACAACTTGCTAAAAAACTTGCGCAAGAATTAGAAAAATTATTTTGGCCAGACTGGCGTGATAAACATATTGCAGATATCCCGGATAAAATATTAAAAAGTATTGCGGCAAATTTATCTGTCTGGGAATTAAAACCGTCAGGAACAGAAGGATATCGAACTGCAGAAGTCACCATGGGTGGCATAGATACGGATAACTTGTCTTCTCAAACGATGGAGTGTAAAACGCAAGTGGGTTTGTACTTTATTGGCGAAGCAGTCGATGTCACCGGACATCTTGGCGGATATAATTTCCAATGGGCATGGTCTTCGGGTTATGTCGCAGGACTAGTTGTTTAATAAATAGATGAAAAAATGAGTGCATTTAAAGGAATCGATGTATTGGTATTTCTCTAAACATTCTACTGTTTGTTTACAGGTGAAGTGTATGCGAAAGATAAAGCATCTGGACGTACTGTTTATAAAGCGGATGAACCAGACTCGTATTGGACAATTATCGTCGTTTCACTGCTCTTGTGCATCCTCGGCTCTAGTACTCCGTCAATACAACCTTGACGGAGTACTAGCTTCCTGCTTCGCTCTCGGTCTCTGTTCCCGACTCGACTCTACCGATTACTTCCTGTAATCGTACCTCCTAACTCCCTTTAGTCGTGCCGCCGCAGTATTAGTGCGTCCATGCACGTCCTTTCGGACTATCTATTGTGCGTTACTTTTTCTTTTAGAATTTAAATCGTAATGGCATATCATCAAATTTAATGCCTTCAAAACTATCTAAAATGAATTGCCGTATATTTTGATGATCATCTCCTGCTGGATTACCGAGTACATCATCGCGGTAATAATTTCCGAAACAATTTAATGTTTCGGTTATGGTCAAATTATTTATATATGCAAAGGCTAGTATTTTACAAGAGCCTTCATTTTGGCCTGCATCATTAGTCACATCGCCATTGGTAAACTTAGTTGGTGTGTATTCATAAGTTTGTTCGATGACAGAAACCGTATCAGCAAACTCGATTGATTCAGGTTCACTCTTTAATTTTTTGAGAAAGTTATCCAGATCCATTAATGATCATGTCCGCGTGGACCATGTACATGGCCATGCTGCAATTCCTGCACAGTGGCATTTCGTACTTCGACAAGTTCTACTTCAAAATGAAGTTGTACTCCTGCCAGAGGATGGTTTCCATCAACGACAACTTCACCTGAGTCTATTTCAGTTATTGTTACGATAACAGGTTCGCCATCATCTGAGTCTGATTCAAACTGCATTCCTTCTTTTATTTCTACATCTGGCGGGAACATATCCAATGGTACGCGCTCGATTTTTTCTGGATTCTGCTCGCCATAAGCATCTGCTGGTTCAATCACAACACTGGTTTTATCACCAGCCTGCTTGTCTTCTAATGCATTTTCCAAACCTGGAATAATGTTTTTTGCACCATGTAAATAAGCAAAAGTACCATCATTGGTTTGGTCAATAATTTCGCCATCTTTGTTTTTTAAGGTGAAATTTAAAACTGCGACTTTATCTTTTATTAACTGCATGTGTTTCTCCAGCGATGAATAAGTACCCGTTGCGCTATTTCTGCGGCAAAGTGGTTAAATGATAAGTATTTTTTATGGGGCGCTACTATGCGCATATAATCTCAATAATTCAAATTTAATTGACTGTTTTATGAGAAAATTAAAATTGGCAGTATTTCTTTTATTATTGGGTGGTGAGGTGTTGGCAGCTCCGACGGGTGCTGACTTATTAGATGCATGTGAAGATTCATTAGTAAATGGTTTTCAGGGAACAACAGGCATGATGTGTGTCTGGTACGTTACGCCTTGTGATTGTCATCATGGAAAAGATTCTGCTATTCCCCGCGTATGTTTGCCGGACGGTAAAACATCTGAAGTATTAGCAAGAGAAGTGATTGACAGTTTGAAATCACAGCCTGAATTACAAACCAAATCTGTCGAGATATCAGCGGCTATGATATTGGTTTCAAAATACCCGTGCGACTAATTCAAGGTGTTTGAATTAGTCGCACGATGTGTCATTTTAGGCCGCGTCTTTTTTAACGTCAGAACCATGTAGTTCTGATATTGCAAACTCATAGGCATCTTTAAAATCCAGCAGAGCGGCTTTTTCGGATTGCTGCATTTTTACAAACATTCCATATTGGGTTTTGTATTTTAGATTGCCTATTGCCAATGAACCGATACCCCAAAATGTACTTTTGGCCATTTCAACCGACTTAAATTTATCATTGGCATCAATCCCTTCAATACCCGTAGGTGGTACGGCATTGGTATCTGCAGCGACCAGAAGTTTTTCTGCATGATTCAGTTCTTCTTTTTCAAGAATACGAATACCAGCTTTAGCTGCACAAATAACAATTTCTGCATCTTTAAGTGCAGCTGCTTTTTCAAGGTGCGTTTGAGCACTAACCCATGAAACATCGACGTTGTATCGTTCGCAAAAACGTTTTGCGACATGTTCGTCATCATCGGCAGTAAGTTGGCAAAGTGTTGTTTTTGCGCCTTGTTGTGCAGTGAGTACTGCTGTAGATAAACCCACGGGTCCGATACCAAATACTGAAACAGAATGCCCCTTTAAGTTTTGACCTGTTCTTTTCAGCATAGCTTGTTCAACTAAAGCAACAATGCTAGCTGATGTGGTGTAAGCACCATTTGGGTCAACAAATACACCAACTTCGAATGGGCCAACCATGGCTTCTTTAGCATTATTGAACATGTCTGTTGCCATATGGACATCACGTCCTCCTAAAAATATGCCCGTATCATTGAAGCGTTTTGGTGGCCGGCAAAATATAGAATCCTGGACTAATGCAACAACATCATCAGGTTTAACATCTGTAAATGGTAAGATTTGAGTAAAACCGGCATCTGCTGCCAGAGTTACGTCAAAGGGGCTGATATTGGTATCGGGTACTAATATGTAGAGTATTCGTTGAGTCATAGCTATGCTTGCCTGTGTATTTTATTATCCGGTATTACCAGATATCGACTGAGCTAGCTGTTTCTTGAGGTAATAATCAGGAAAATGAGTGTTAATACGGCTTATTTCAGTATTGCAGGCTTGTCCAGAGGCTCTTTAAATAAGAGCTATTAGGGACTGGGTTTAAGATTGTTTAGTTATTACGAAATAATTGATGGCAAGCTGTACAGGTCTGGCTCAAACGTTCATATGCTTCATTGAGTAAATGTTCCTGAGAACTGCCGATAACATGAAAGTCGTAATTTGTCGTAAGTTGTTGGATGTTTAATGCTTCATCATAGAGTTGACCTGCCATCGCGCTAAAAATAACACCTTTGCTTTCTTCCAGCTCAGTAGTGGGCACTTTTATAGACATTAATTCAGCATAAAAAAGAAGTTCTTCGACGGCTTCAATTAAATCAACCATGTCTTCTTCAGTCGGCTTTATTGTTTCTTCTATATTTTTCGTGTTTGCCAATAAAGAAATTTGTTGCATGATATTTATTAAACGTTCACTTGATTCGGCGTGAAGTAAATATTCATTATCTTCAGGACTGACATTATTATCTTGATTAGTGCCGATGGATACAGCGATAAATAACAGAATGATAATTAACGCAAGTGATAGTTTCATCAGTGCTCCACGTTTCGTTAAACTTCAATACCTTTAAGTCTAGAAAATTATTAATAGCGGGTATTGATCTGGATCAACAGCGATAAAGAATAATGGCTTGGCTAGTCTCTATTTTTTGCTACGACGTTTTTGTGGTTTTTTTGTTGGCAGTGTAAACCAGTCTTCTTTTGTGATTTCATGGAAGTAATCTACTTCATCCATTATGAATCTCGACGTAGTACTTAGAACTGCGGCAATTTCGACTCGAACACCTTCTGATTTCAGATGGCGAACCAGCTCAATATAATCTGAATCGCCGGACATAATAATAATAGTATCAACCTTGGCAGCGACTTGAATGGCAAAGATTGAAAGTGGAATATCTGCACTTTTATGACAAGGTCTGACAGAACCATGATAAAAGTTATGCAGACGTTCCTGAAGTTTATTGGAAATATGTTTTCCTTCACGGAAATAGACAAGCCGACTTAAGCCACGATTAACCAACAACTTTGGTATCAATGCATCAAAATTAAGCATTGTATTCGTATCATTTGCTTCTGAGTGGATACTACGTTCTATATTGTTGCCGTCTACAAGAATAGCGACAGATTGTGAAATAACAATATTTTCAGCCGGGCTCTGTTCTTCTTTTGAATCGTTCATTAAATTTACTTGTTGATTATTAATATATTTAGTTTTACAGGTTAACTAATTAATAGCAACGTTATTAGAGATAAACACTTAGTTTGATTGATGGTCTAGTCTAAATTCCCGCTTTTTCTAACTTTGTGAAAGATAGAGGCAAATAATATAATATAGGAAATTAACCCTGCCAAGCGGGAAGAATTTCCGGAATAACAAGCAGCGATCTAATGACTAAGCTTAACGACTAAATTTTCAGGCAGAGACCTTAAATTTATTTACCTCAGTTTGTAAGTCGGAAGATAATTGTTGTAGCTTCTGAATAGATCCAAGGAGCAGATTACTGTTCTCGTTTGATTCATATGCAATATCACTAATTCTGACAACACTATGATTTATATCTTCACCTACTGTCCTTTGATTATCCGTTGTGTTTGCTATTTCCGAAGTCATGTTGGTTAACATCGACATTGAGCTGCCAATTGCTTCAAGTGATTCGGATGCGCGGTTTGCCTCTACAACACTTTCGTTACTTCGTTCCAGTCCGTGTTGCATGGTTTTAACAGCTCTTTTAGAGCCATTTTGCAGTTTCTCTATGATAGACTGAATCTCGTGAGTCGAGTCCTGAGAGCGTTGTGCTAATGTCCTGACTTCATCTGCAACAACAGCAAAACCGCGACCTTGTTCGCCAGCTCTTGCCGCTTCAATTGCTGCATTGAGTGCTAACAGGTTTGTTTGCTCGGCAATATCCCTGATTACATCCAGAACAGTAGAAATAGAATTACAGTCTTGATCGACAAGGTTAATCATTTCGGCGGTTTGTTCTATAGATGTTGATAAACCTTTAGCCGTCGAAGCAGAGTGACTAACAATCCTCTGTCCTTCATTGATCATTTGGTCGACAGTTTGTGTTTCCGTTACTACGTGTTTGGTAAAATTTGCAATTTCCTGACTAGAGGCAACCATTTCAGTAATAGCAGTAGCAAGACTATCAGCATCTCTTTTTTGCGTTTCAACATTATTGAAATTCTTATCTGCAATCGCAGTTAAACCTTCAGAAGCTGACTCAACAGAGCTAGTAGAAGCAGATATTTGTTTTATCAGCTTACTAAGGTTATTAACTAGATTATTAATATCGGAGTTTAATAGCACAATTTCATTTTTAGAGTTCTCTGTATCTTTTGTATCAATATTAATTTGTAAGTCGCCTTCACTTATTTTCTTTATTGTTTCGCTGATTTGGCGTAATGGTTTGAGACCTTTTTTCAATGTTAGTATTGTTAAGCCAAGTAGAATTAAGCTACAGAGAATTCCTGTTACTATTAATATATTTCTAATATTGACACTTGCTGAAGCTAGTTCATCTACATAACCTTGTGTAACAAGCATGATGTTCCAGGGTTTGAATGCAGCATAAGAAGCGATCATTTCTCTTGCTACTGAAGTGTTGTCGTCCTGCCAGTTAAATGAAATAGAACCGCTGTTGTTTTTATATATTTCACTAAATATAGGTATGCCGTCAGCATCTTTCATTACCATTATATTTTCAAGTTGGTGATGGACTAATGTTTTACCCAACTCGCCACCTTCTTTTGTATTGAACACGAGCACACTACCGTTTTCACCAAAACGTAAATTGGTCAGGTGTTGATAAAGTGATTGCAAACCTTCAGTGAAATCAAAACCTATATATAAAATTGCAATTGTTTCACCCG
>CAYTIZ010000119.1:0-7418 GCA_964437885.1 uncultured Enterobacteriaceae bacterium | reverse complement strand
TTGCATTAGATCTAATGGTTTTAAAATGCCATAAAGACCCGATAATATTCGCAAATGTTTTTGTGCAAACTTTAAATCCTGATTGCTAAATGACTCGACATTAATGCCTGTATAAACATCACCCTTGAATGCTAATAAAGCTTGCTTGGCATTATTCAAGGTAAATGGCGTTTTCCAATCGCCAAAACGCAAATAGTTAAGCGTGCCTAACTTATCACTAATCTTCATTAAGTTTGAAACCTCGGCAGGATTCAGTTTTTTTAGCTCCGATATTAATTTCCTTGATTCTTTCAGAAACTCAGGTTGCGTAAAGTCTTTAGTAAGCGGCACCGTTTCAAAATCAAGTGTCTTAGCGGGAGAGATAACGATCAACATTTTATATAAAACCTGTAGATTATGTGTTTATTGATATTAATTCTAACGTACTAAATAAAAAACTATATATCCAGTTATTAATCTTTGCTTGCCTTAGGGTTAAAATCAATCTCACTGGTTCGGATATGCAAATCTCTTTGTGGATAGGGTATTTCAATATTATGTTTATGAAATTTATCCCATATATTGAGTAATATTTCGCTCTTTACATTAAGAACGCCATTTTCCGGATCTTCAATCCAGAAACGAAGTTTCAAATCGACTGAGTTATCGCCAAACCCCATTAGCAAACATTCAGGTTCAGGAGAATCAAGTACACGTTGCACTTCTTTTCCTGCTTCAATACAGAGTGCCATTGCGATTCGCACATCAGCTTGATAATGAACGCCGACATCAACCTCTGGCCTGATTAATTTATCAGTATGCGTCCAATTTATAACTTCCTGGCTGATCAGGTTTTCATTCGGGATCAGATGCTCAGTACCATCCATTTTTTTTATCGACGCGTATCGGGCATTTAATGTCTCTACTACACCATAAGTATCACTAACAGTAATAAGATCACCTGGCTTGATAGACTTATCCATTAATAACAACAGACCGCTGAAAAGATTAGCAATCGATTTCTGCAAGCCAAGTCCGATACCCACGCCCACTGCACCACTAAACACAGCAAAGGCAGTCAAATCAATACCAACACTGGACATCGCCACAACTACAGCAATAATGATCAACGTAATCTTGATTAGTTTATTAATAAGTACTTTTACTGAAGGCGTAATATCCGTTGATCTTCTAATCCGCTGTTCAATAAACTGTGAAACAAATATTGCCAGCCACAACAGAATAACGAGTATAAAAATTCCTTCGATGACCGTTAATGCAGTAAGTCTTGATTCACCTAGAGTGAGTCCAATGCTATCCAGCACATTTGTCACAGGTTCAATTAGATTTAAAATATTAAGTGCAGCAACTGTCCAGACTATGACTGCAATAAACTTTGATAAGGCCTTATTTCTAAGCATGCCAGTTGTCATATGAATAATGACCCAGGCAGCTAACAAACTAACTGTAAATTTCATCAAGTGATACGATGTTTCTATCGCAACACCCATTAATAATACTACTGACAGCATCAACAACCAAATTGTTGGAAGTACCAATGAGGAAATTAGAGTTTCGTGTTTATAACGTGAAGTAGGTATAAACCGAAATACCGATCTACTTTTAGCTTCAACATCCTTTTCTCGCCACTCTTTTATACTCGGCGTTAAATACCAACTCAGAAAAAATGTTAATACAATCAAACCTAGCTGGATGAGATTGCTAAAGATTAATACATTGTCATACACCCAACTTTCCATAGACATGAAAATATTTTCCAGATAAGCGTAATCAAAGTATTTATTCATTTGTGATAACCATTTGAATATTTATAAAAGCATGAGTAATTATATATTAAAAAACTTACAACATGCATGCAGTAACAACAAAGCCTGCTAGATCTGCCTAGTGACAATACAGGTCACACTGAGTTTTTATCTACAATCCTTTCTACATGATGTTCAAGGAAATACCCGGCTAACATTGCCAGCACAAAAATGATCACATCTGATGATAATGTAACCAGAGCAGTAATTGCCGGGCCGGGACAAAATCCGGCAAGTCCCCAACCTAGTCCAAATAGAGCGGAACCAATTAATATTCTTTTATCGATATCCTTCTTGCCAGGCAATGAAAAATTGTCTGCAAATACAGGATGTGGTCGTCTAAGAATAAAAGGAAATATAGGAATTGTAACGATAAGCGCACTGCCCATCACTAGCGCCAAAGTTGGATCCCAGTCACCCGCCACATTGAGAAAACCAATAACACGAGCAGGATTAACCATATCAGATAGGGTCAGACCCAGACCGAAAATAATACCTGCAATGAGTGCGATGAAATTATTTTTCATACGCCAAGCACATGTTTAGTGTACACAGTCAATACAGCAACAGTCATAAAGACCAATGTAGCTGTAATAGAACGTTGCGAACGTCGTGCTATACCACAGACACCATGCCCGGATGTACAACCCGAACCAATGCTTGTTCCTATTCCAACCAGCAAACCTGCAACGACTAATATTGAACGACTTGCTTGCATCTGAATTTGCAGTTCACCTTGTATTGCAATGTAAATACCAGCCCCGATCAGAAGACCGATGACAAATAGTATTCGCCATAAACTATCTTTAGATAGTTTATTTACAAGCAATGAACCGACAATTCCAGAGATGCCTGCAATGCGCCCATTAAATAGCAATAATAATACGGCCGATATTCCAATCAGCCCACCACCTACAACGCCACCTATCCAGTTAGTTTCCATCTTTGTTCTACATTAATATGTTCATCTAAAGAATTAACACCATGATTGTTGCTCTTCAGGACTTTCAAGAAGTTCACGTACATTTGCTTCTATAATTCGATAACCGACGTTGCCCGTCAAGCGTTGTCTATCCTCATTAAAAGTTAGTGTGGGACTAGCACGTACAAACCTGTAAAGTGCATACTGCATGTGTTTGCTTAACACCGCATAAGCTTTTCCATTAGTAATATTAGATTCAAATTCCGATAAAGGCAGGTTTTTTTCTTCAATAATCTCTCTGATGATATCAATGTTAGAAATATCCTTTGCTTCAGCAAAAAAAGATTTTCGCATTTGCCAGGCGAGATTGGTAAATGTGCCACTCTCTAACTTGCCATTTTCTTCTGCTAACTGTGCCGCACACAAATATAAATGGCAAGTAAGCGAAGAAACTGGTGCGTCCTTAAGCCAAAGATCAGGATGCACAGGTAGATGTCCAAATTGATTGACTATCCCTTGTACGTGCTTACTGTATGCTGCTCGTCCACCTTTACTTTCCCACTGCTTATCAATTTTTTCCACGGCATTTCCAAAGACAGTAAAGAATAAAAATTCAAGATCGATATTTTCGCCATAATTATCTATAAGCTCATTGATGCGTATCTGTGATACGTACGCCCAAACACAAAGAATATCTGAATAGTGTGTAATGTGTATTTGTTTCATAGTTTATTTCCGTAAATCTATGCTGGTCTAATAAAGTTAGAGAGTATTTTACAACACTTGACCAATAAAGAGGATTTAATAATCTATTATTAAACTAATGTCGCGAGTGCATAGATGCACACGATGCCAAGGAAGGCGGAGGTAGAGCGACGCACGACCCCATGGATGAGGGAGGTAGAATTGCGTCTGGAACGGCAATCGAGGAAGCCGAAGAGCGGCCTATAAATATGCATTTATTAGGTATCACAGGTATCTACTAGGCCATGAATGTTAATCAGTTAAAAACCAGAGTCTTTATCCTTAAATCAATAGATTTCATATTAGTCATTGCACTTATGATTGCTGGTATCTATTCAGTTATTTATGTTGAAAATAAAGAGTTCATGATAATTGGCTGTTTAGTAGGCTTATTTTTAGTAAATATGCTGGGGAAAATAACTAATGAAAAAATGCCCTCATGCATGTGCAGATGGGCGCACTAATCCGGAAACATAAACAAGATGAACAGAGAACGCTCATGGGTACTCGCCATACCAGAGTAAGAACAACAAAAACCGGCGGAACAATAACAAATCCTACTATTAATAATAAATAACATGCTACATGTTTACAGGAACTCAAATAAGTAGAACAGCTCCAAAGCAATTACCTGGAGATATCGGCACCCTCTTTTTGTACTGATGACTTCCTTTTTCTATTACTACATCGCTACATGGGCTACAGCTTGTGTTATTGCGGTCGTTTTGATGGCACAGAACTACAATTCAATTATTTTATTTCAAAAGAATCATTGGAATTTTCTAAAGATTAAATGGAAATTAACAACCTTTCTTGTTGTATTAACTGGCAAAGGAAATTCACATGGATTTTCACACGCCTATATAGGCGCAACATTAATCGCCATCTTTAGCGCTTTGACTGGTAAATGGGTCTATCAAGTGATCATGGTCTTTATCAAAAAAGATTTTACCGACTACCAGAAATTATTATTTGATGTTAATAAAAAATTAACCATGCGTGTTTGTGTTGTCAGTGCATTTATAGGGACATATAGTCATGTCTTACTGAATAGCATCATGCACGCAAATGTTGAGCCTTATTACCCAATCTATTTGGCAAACGACATAAATTTAATTATCTCAATTGAAAGCTTATATAAATTATGTCTCTATACAGGCCTGCTTGGTGTTGTTGTTTTTTTTATCATTCGAGATGCTAAACTAAAAAAATAAACAAGGATGATTTTACGTCCAATAATTAACGACAAAACGATATCATATACTCCAGGCCCGGAGACATAATGACTCTCCATGCTCTTTCAACTTGAGTATCAAATTCCTGATCATAATCTACTACTGTATCCACCAGACATTCTAGCCAGACATCAAAAAACTTAGCCGAGATATTTAAATTATCTTTACCATGAAAGATTGCCATTTTATTGATTTCTTCATTAGCTTCCATTGTCGCTGCAAAAGAAGTGATATGAGTCATCGATTGCATCAGTATCTTAGCCTGTATATCCATATCGGTATCCGAAAATAAGATCGCGATTTGTGGTTCTGCATTAATTAACTTGTCATAGAAATGCTTAAAAAAGCCTTCAAAATCAGGCGTAATGGCTCTTTGATAACTCAAATTGAATAATCTATGATAATCTTCCATCTGTTAATTATATATTATACAGTATCTATAAACTCACTATTCTTTGAGTAAAAAACTAAATATCACAAAACACTAAATGGCTCCATCCCATGAAACCTAATGGTCTATATTTATAAAGTGTTCTAAACAATATTTAAGAATAACAATACAGGAGATAACAACATGAACGATAAAGAAATGATTGAAAAGACGGTGCGGCACTATATTGATGGTGCTATTTCCGGCAAAGGGGATGACATGAGGCCTGCATTCCACGCAGATGCAAATATCTTTGGTTATATAGGTGAAGACTTATTTGCCGGTCCAATACAGATACTTTTTGACTGGAATGATGAAAACGGCCCAGCCACTGAACTCGAAGCAAACATTAGCAGTATTGACATTGAAGGTACTGTAGCAACTGTTCGCCTTGAGCTTGATAACTGGACGGGCCATAAATTCACCGACTTATTTACCCTACTAAAGGTAGATGGGGAATGGAAAATCATGAATAAAGTATTTCATCTTCATGGGTAATGCATCATTATTCATTGTGTCGATTAAACAAGAGTGAAATTTAAAATAAACATGAAATCCACAACACAACTAATCAATATCAATCGGCCATTCTTGCGCTCCATGCACGCACAGCATTAGTACATTCATATACGTCACACTGGCTCTTTAGATTCTAATTCTAAGGCATCTGACCAAACGGCAAATTCATTACCGCTTGGATCAGTAAAATGAAACCGACGACCACCGGGAAACGAATAAATCGGCTGCAAGATTGAACCGCCTGCCTGCTCAATTTTAGCTTGTGTCTGATTCAAATCATTACTATAAAAAACAACAAGCGCACTACCCTTTTTCGTGGATACAGAGACATCGGATTTGAAAAAACCACCATCAAGACCTTCATCTGAAAACGCAGCATAGTCAGAACCATAGTCTACAAAAGACCAACCGAAAGCCTTGCTAAAAAAAGCTTTCGTCGCTTGCAGATCCTTTGCAGGAAACTCAAGGTAATTAATTTTTTCGTGTTCATTCATAATCTGATTCCTTAATATGAGGTAGAAATCACCATCAAGTACATACCCAATTATAACTAGAAACTAATTTACAATATCTACCCAATTAAAAGGATTGAATAGTCTGTTATTATGACTAATATGGTCTTAAAACATACACCATATTGATTATGAGGACAAAGCATGGTTGACACATCAAAATTAACAATTGTTTTTGTTCATGGCTTAGCCTCAAAACCACCTAGTACGGATCTGCATCGTTTATGGAAAAAGGCATTTATTGAAAATATCCGAATAGACTCAAAATCATTAGCAAACGAGTTAGAACAAAATCCTGATATTTTCCAGTCTGCCTATTGGGCAAATGCAGTTCCCGATCATATAGAAGATACAACAGAATACGTCGCCGGCTTAAATAAAGCTGTGAACAAAGTCATAGCCAAACGTCGCAAAGAAAAAAATCAACTTCACATAGGCAAGGCAGGATGGGCAGCAGCCAAAGCTAAAAAATTCGGATTATCCATTGTTGATGTACTCGGTAGCGCGCTAACGATTAAAGACAATGTCATTGAAGAATACATGCGCGAAGTCCGTTTATATAAGAACGACCAATTTATTGCCGAACAAATACGCCAACCACTCGAAGACATCCTAACGACAGCATGGGACAAAAAACACAAAGTCGTCATAATCAGCCATTCAATGGGCACGTTTATCTCCTACGATGTGTTATGGAAATTCTCACACCGTAGCGAAGACAAATATACGAAATACAGAGATAAAAAAGTCGATTACTTCATCACCATGGGCAGCCCACTCGGTGACGACAAACTCAGAGACTTCATGCTGATAGAACGCTGGAAAAAAGCCAACGAATCTGAAAAAGAAGAAGAACGAAAACGCCTCTATCCATTAAACATAAAGCAATGGCACAACTTCTCCGCCTACGGCGACGTCGTCTGCCATGACTCAACTCTCGAAGATGATTTCTTCACCAGCATGAAAGAATCTGTCAAGCCTTATAGAAAAGGCGAACTCATGGACTACACCAAGTTATACAACCCCTTTGTCACAGAAGAAGGAAAAAAGAACCCACACAAAAGTTACGGTTACCTAATCCAACCAAAACTGAGTCAGAAATTTAAAGAGTTCATGGGTTAGGTTAGTGCGAATAAACAAGACATGGCCCTGACGGTTAGAACAGAATGTCATATGTAAGGCCTGACCCTGCAATTTAGCGTTTACGACGTTGTTTTTTGCAACGAAGGTGATGATAGAGCACTCCACCAT
>CAYTIZ010000118.1:0-7473 GCA_964437885.1 uncultured Enterobacteriaceae bacterium | reverse complement strand
ATTGAATGAGGATGTATTGTGATAAAAATTTCCGTGAGCATTGATGTCTCAAACTTGAAGCAGGCTGAGACTTTTTATATAGAGGCGCTAGGTTGTAAAAAACTTAGAGACCAAGGCGCTGACATGGTTGTTCTTGCCACAGATAATTGCGATATATATCTACAGGAAAAAGAAGCAGGAACAAAACCTTTAGTGTCAAGTGCGGTTGTCCGTGACTATGAACGCCATTGGACACCTGTCCATTTAGATTTTCTTACCGAAAATATTGATGAGGTTGTTAAGAAAATAGTTCAATTAGGGGGACTACATGAGGGCGGAGAAAGTGGCGACTGGGGTTCTATTGCTCATTGTGCCGATCCATTCGGCAATGGTTTTTGTGTAATCAATGAATAAAACATATAAAAAGGTAAATGCACTCGGAGAGTCAAAAGCGTCGTTTGGTTTGCTTTTGGGGCCGCGTCTTGAATCTTGCAAACTCAAAATGCGACCTCAAAGAATCACTTAATGCAATTTCATTCTTGGTTTGGTTTTTTGTGTCAGGATGTTTGCAATGGTAATCAAAGTGACACGAACAATTCCTTGTATAACAACCTGATGCATTTTGTATAGAGACATATAAACAAGGCGAGCCAACAGTCCTGCGATCATGAAACTACCGGCTTTTTTTCCAAGTAGATTCCCCATCATATTACCTACGGTGGTGTAACGACTCAGATTGATCAAGGAGCCATAATCAATATAGGTGTATGTCGGTAGAGGTTTGTTATCTATTCGATTCTTTATTGATTTAACTAGCATGGTGGCTTGTTGATTTGCAGCTTGAGCCCGTGGCGGTACTGTCTCGTCAGTTCCTTCCATAGGACATGCAGCACAATCACCTAATGCAAAAATATTTTCATCTCGCGTTGTTTGCAATGTGTCTTTTACAATGAGTTGATTAATTCCATTTGTTTCAAGACCTTCTATATCAGCAAGAAAATCGGGCGCTTTGATACCTGCAGCCCATACTTTTATTTCTGAAGGGATTAGTCCGCCTTTATCTGTAACATAGCCTAGCTCAGTCGCTTCAGAAACTCGATGCTCGGTTAAAACTTCGACGTTTATTTTATTCAGTGCCTTTTCAGTCTTGCTTGATAAATCCGGGGGCAGAGCTGGTAATATTCTTTCTGCGGCCTCAATTATAGTAATTTTTACATCGTCTACAGGAAGGTCATCAAGACCAAACTCAACTAATTGATTAATTGCTTCATGTAATTCAGCAGATAATTCAACACCGGTTGCACCAGCACCGACAATAGCGATCTTTAATTGTCCTTCTCGTAAGGGCGTCGTTTGTGCATGTGCCGTATAGGCATTTCTGAAAAAGTGTTGGTGAAATGTGTCTGCTTCTATTCGAGTATCAAGAAACATACAATGTTCTTTTACGCCCTTAATGCCAAAGTCATTGGTTTGACTACCGACAGCAAAAATTAATGTGTCGTATGTAAAACTACGTCTTGGAATATATTCATTTCCATCATTATCAAGCGTTGGTGCGAGGCTAATCTCTTGTTTTTTTCGATCTAATGTATCCATGCGGCCAAGCCTGAACCTGAAGTGATTTTTATGCCCCAATGCCAAATAACTTAATTCGTCTTCATAGGAGTTTAAAGTGCCAGCCGCGACTTCATGTAGTAGCGGTTTCCATATATGGGTCAAGGTAGCATCGATAAGGGTGATCTCGGCTTTTTTCTTTCTTCCAAGTTTATTACCAAGCCTTGCTGCTAATTCAAGTCCGCCAGCGCCACCACCGACAATGGCAATTTTGTGGGGTGTATTGTTATTATTCGTCATGTTTGACCCGATCTATATAATATTGAATATTCACGCTATCATAACTGATGTTGCATCGCACATAAAACATAAAACAAGAGGGTAAGCCTAAGTGGACGAACAAACTAAGATTGAACTTGAAGCTGCGGCGTTTCGTCGTCTGGTACAGCATCTAAGAGAGCATACTGATGTACAAAATATTGATTTGATGAATTTGGCAAGTTTTTGTCGCAATTGTTTATCAAAATGGTATCGAGCTGCTGCTGAAGAGAAGGGAATAGAGATGGATTACGACAAAGCCAGGGAGATTATTTATGGTATGCCGTATTCTGATTGGAAAGAAAAATACCAAAAAGAAGCAAGTGCTGAACAAAAAGATAAGTTTAAAGAAGTGACTGGAGATCAGGCTTAATAAATTTGAGTGATCGAATACGATTTTTTACTTAATTCATTTAACAAGCCTTTTTCATCAGCAAGATGCGAAGCGCCAACAGCAGCAAAAACGTTACCTGTGGCAAAAGCATTTTCGATTCTTTCCAGCATTCTGATATTGCGGTCATACAATATTCGTTGCATGAATCGTTCAAACACGGCTTCATCATAATGAGCTTTGTTGTTAAATTCGATCATGCCTGCTAAATCACGATGGATATATAAATCGACTAGTATTTTTGCGTCTCGAATAATTTGGTTGTGATTACATATTGTGTCTTTCAAAATAATAATTTGATCTTCCATAGCGAGTCCATCCAGTGCTGAGAGTATTTCCTCCATAGTTTCAATAGATTTAACCTGAAGCATGCTGCGTTGCGCTATTTGTAATAAATTACTTTCGAGAGTAGGTGCTCTGACAGGCTTTGGTCTGCCAATCAGACTAAATGCAGCCCAGGGTTTAACAAAATTGACCTGCTCTACTGCTACGCCATAGTCTTGAATCTTGATTTTTAATTGTTCAAATAGCTCAGGTTCTAACAATGAATCAAGACGTTGTTTATCTTTAAAATACATCATGTTCAAAAATGCTTGATTAGCTGACTCATTTGGAATTGTTTCCATCAACAGCACTTTACTTTTTACTAAAGCCAACCGAACCTTTGCCGGGACTTCACTGATTGCATAATCTTGCGAATGCATAGTGCCAAACAAATAATTGATTTTCCCTTCTGGACTTTCTACTTCCCATAGTAAGCCTGTTTTAAAGGGGCTATTTTCAACCTGAGACTCATTTGTATCTGAATTTTCTAAAACAGATGTGAATTTTTTGCATATGTCAGATAAACCGTTATCAGAATGGTTCTCAGCCAGGGTCGAAACTGGAATTATTAACTGACAAAGCAGACAAAACAGGAAAATAGCTATATTATTCATCGACATAAAAATAACAGATGGTTAAGGTTCTACTTTCTTTATAACTGCCAGATGCAGTTAAATAATAATTATTTGTAATATGCGTCATTTATTTAATTCACAAAGTCTCAAGTTTATTGTTCGTAGCTGTATTATATCTCTACTCTGTATGTCTATGCAGGGCTGTATCAAATATAACTATAAAGCGAAACCAATCAATACCAGTAATGTATTAGATGAAATTAACTCATGGTCAGTAGATGATTCTGGTTTAAATCGATTTCTACAGTTAAATGGTCTATCTAATGAAAAATTAAATAGTAATACGTTTTCAATCAAACGTTTGTATTTAACCAGTTTGTATTATGATCCCGAAATGCAGGTCGCTTATAAGGAATGGAAAAAAGCACAAATAATTGCGAAACATTCAAACTACAAAATAAGACCTGAGATAGATATTCCATTTGAGCACCATAGTGATACTTCGGGTGGACAATCAGAATGGACAATCGGCGTTGTGCTTAATTTTATTTATGAGCGCAAGGGTAAACGAGAGGCCAGACAAGCGAGAGCAAATATTGTGCTATTGAATGCAAAACTAGCCATAAACAAAGTTGCTCTGCAACGCTATGGCATGCTTGAAAAGAAATATCATGCTTTTATTATTACACAGACAAAAGTTGCTGAAACAGAAAATGAAATTAACGTATTAAAGGAGTTGTTAGAGCAGTTAGAGAAAAAATATGAATTAGGCGCAGTAAGTCAATTTGAAATAAGCACGATAAAACTGGAGTTGCAACAGCGCTTGTTTCAATCAAGTCTGCAAGAAAATATGTTGCAAGAAATTAAAGACGACTTGCTGACGATGACGAACCTTCCCTATTCGGAATACGGTTCGATTGAATTTGAAACTATCTCCCCATTAATTTTCACCAAAAAGTTATATCAAGACACAGCATTAATGGAGATTAATATTACCGGTTTGCAAACAAGGATGCTGAATAGTCATATTGAACTGGCAATGCAGTTAAATAACTATGCCCGGGCTGAATCGGAATTAAGATTAGAGATTGAAAAACAATATCCTGATTTAGTATTGTCTCCCGGTTTTATTTTTGATCAATCTGATAATATCTGGGCTTTGGGAGCATCATGGGTTTTGCCGTTGTTTAAAAATACGAAACAAAACCTGAGGATATTAAAAGCGATTGAAGATAGAAAAATAAAACAACAGGAGGTTGTTGCCTTGCAAAAGAACTTGCTGAATTCATTGTATATGAAACACAACTCTATTTTGCGTCATAAAAACACGCTTCAAGTTAGTGATGAAATTGTAGCTGCCATAGAACAACGTGCCAACGAGATAAAATCTCAAATCGAAGCAGGTGGCATAGACAGAATTGTTATGTTGAGAAACAGGATGGAGTTATATAAAGCCAAACAATCGCAAGTAAGAATATATGATGAAGCAATAAAGGCTATGTTGGAGATAGAGAATCAGTTGCAAGTATCTCATGCTAATATAGAAACAGGTCATGTTGTTGAGTCGTGGCTAGTTCACATTGAAGAAAAATACAGTAATGAATCTATTAATTAAATCCTTTCTGCTTTTGACTGTTATTAGTTTAGCGGTATTTTTATTTTCCCGAACGATAGACCTGGGAGGTGATCTGCCAAATAAACTTATTTCAAAAAGTGAAGTACGTAATAATGATGATAAAGATGTTGTTGTTGATGATGATGATGGGGTTAAAGTAATAATAGTAGATGGTTTTAAGGCAATACAGCTAGATGAGGAAATTATTGCGATTTCCGGTTTGGAATTTGAAGCACCGAAAAATATGTCCTTTAAACCGGAATTTATTGCTTATGCGGATGTTGTTGATGTCGAGCCATTAGTATCTTTAAAGACAGAGCGACAAGTTATGTTGGCTGAACAAAAGATATTGAAAAATGATTTAACTAATTACAATAAGATTTTGAAACGTGCTGAAGCTCTGCATAATGTAAAAAGTCTATCAACACGGGATTTAGAAAAAAATCGTGCTGATCGCGATCTTAAAGCTTCCAGATTAAGTGCGATGAATACTCGTCTGAATAGTTTTGAGTATAAAGTAAAATCCTTATGGGGTGAGGCATTAGCCAGTTTTATTCTTGGACAAGATAAGCAACAAGTTTTTGATGCTTTGGCGTCCTATAAGACTTCACTTGTTTTATTGTCGTTGCCAAAAAGCAAGGCGCTGGAACATCTAAAGCAAAAGGTGTTTGTCAGCAACGTAAATCGACGAGAAACGGCACGTGTCGTAACTTATCTGGATCAAGCAAAATATATTAACAATCCTCTCTATGGCGAGAGTTATTTTTATTTACTTGAATCAGAAAAATTAAGAGCAAGAATGCATTTGTTTGCATGGATTGAAGAAGGCGAAAAATCTATGGAAGGTGTTTTTGTGCCAGAAAGTGCGGTTATTTGGTATGCCAATGAACCATGGGTTTATTTAAAACATGGCGAGGCTCTATTTGTGCGCAAACCATTGGGCGATGCCAGAAAAATAAATAACGGCTGGTTTTTAAAAGATGATGCGCTTATTGGTACTGATCTAGTGGTGACCCGTGGTGGACAGACTTTATTGTCGGAAGAGTTTAAATGGGCTATACCCGATGAAGATGATGATTGATAGTTAATTATGCTTGCCACGTTAGTCAGATTTGCTATTAATTTTCGTGGTGTGGTGATCACGATGGCAACACTATTAATGATTTATAGTGTTTATCGTTTGTCGCGTGCAGGTCTGGATATTTTTCCTGAGTTTTCTCCTAATTTAATTGTTGTTCAAACAGAAGCGCCGGGTTATTCAACGGAGCAGGTTGAGATACTTGTTACGCGGCCGATTGAAACGGCGTTGTCGGGTTTGATTGGTATTGATCATGTGCGTTCTGAATCTATTCAAGGTTTGTCGATTGTTAATATTTATTTTGAAGAAGACACGGATATTTATCGTAATCGGCAACTTCTGTCTGAAAGGCTTGCAGGGTTAACTAATTTATTACCCGAAGGAGTAGGGCCGGCTGTGCCGGTGCCAATGGCTTCTTCGTCTGCCACTATTCTTACTATGGGTGTGACGTCATCAACAAAAAGCTTGATGGAGTTACGTAGTGTCGTTGATTGGAATCTTATCCCGACAATCTTAAGTGTTCCTGGTGTTGCGGATGTTAATGTTTTCGGTGGTGAAATAAAACAGCTGCAAATTCAAATTGATGAAAATAAATTAAGAGAATATGACTTAGGTATAAATGAAATAGTAGTAGCGGCAAAAAATGCCACGGGAATTTTTGGTGCAGGTTTTATTGAAAATAGTAATCAGCGTTTAACCTTAAGTCTTACTGGCTTGCCGGATAATAAAAAAGAACTGGAACAAGTTGTGGTTAAGCATGTTAATGGTATCAGCATAACCTTAGGTGATGTTGCGACTATTGCTTATGGTGCCGAACCTGCTTTTGGTAAAGGTTCTGTTATGGGTCAAGAAGGTGTAGTGCTGATGGTAATAGGTCAGTATGGCGCGAATACATTAAATGTTTCCAATGCTGTAGAAGAATCTATAGAAGGGCTCGATAAGATTTTTTCTGATAACGATATTACTCTTTACCCAACTTTGTTTCGCCCGGCAAATTATATAGAGCGTTCTGTTAGTAGTATTGCTGGTCATCTACTTATTGGTGGTTTATTTGTCATTATTGTTTTAGCTGTGTTCTTATTTAATTTTAGAACGGCTTTTATTTCTGTGATGGCGATACCTTTATCTTTGTTGACAGCAATATTGATCTTGCTTGAGATGGGGGTGAACTTAAATATTATGGTGATTGGTGGTTTGGCTATTGCACTAGGCGAAGTTGTTGATGATGCCATTATCGATACTGAAAATATATTCAGACGTTTACGACAAAATAAATTATTAAGTAATCCTCTGCCTATGAAAGAGGTTGTTTACAACGCATCTATGGAAGTTCGTGGTTCGGTTGTCTATGCAAGCTTTATAGTTGCTTTGGTTTTTGTGCCGCTATTAAACCTTAGTGGTATTACAGGAAGATTATTTGAGCCGCTGGGCATGGCTTATATATTATCAATCATGATGTCTTTGTTGGTGGCGTTAACCGTTACGCCAGCTCTGTGTTATATCTTTCTAGCTAAAGATGAGTTGAAAAATATAGAGCCACCTCTGATCAAAATATTACAGCCGTACTATGCGAAGGCATTATCGTTAATATCTCAATCACCTTATCTGGTTTTATTATCTACTGCGCTTTTTTGTATGG
>CAYTIZ010000117.1:3210-7510 GCA_964437885.1 uncultured Enterobacteriaceae bacterium | reverse complement strand
TTAATAAATGAGCATTCGAGCACATTTCACCAACAGTAGGCGCTTTAGGCGACGAAGTATGAGGACAAAAGATCATTCGTGCATGGCTCTCATTGGGTGAAGTCGCCAGCGCGGTCTATATCATCTAATGAATTAACATCAAGCCAGTGTCCATCAATGTAATGTACATTGATCGGTTTTCCTTGTTGTATCAAATGATTTAATAGATCCGGTAATGTTAGAGCATTAAAATTCAATTCGGATTTTAATTCTTCAAGAGCCGCTTCTAGCCATGCGCGCCCTTGTTTTCTAACGCGCATCATACCAATCCAGTAACCGGATGGGCTTTTGTGTGATTCGTTTGCTGATGATGAAACTTGTAATAGTGTTACATTTTGCATGAAGGGAGAACGATCATCGTCTTTACTGCAATAGGCATAATCAGGTGAGCCGGTCATATTAGGATTATCCAAAGCAGAATCGACAATAATAACAATTTCGCCATCCGTCTCAATCAAGTCTCTGAGAATGTATTCCCTGAATAACAGATCGCTATATAGGATTAACATATCATCATTGAAATTGTTTTGTGCACAAATCAATGTTTGTAATTCATCACCGCTTTCATAATCATCATTGATGCATTTATCAATACCGGGCAGGTTAATGGCATCTGCTTTGTATCCTGCAATGACGGTTGATTTATTGATGCCCGCTTTTTTTAGGCCTTCCATCAATCGAGCCAATAAGGTTTTACCCGCTATGCTAATCATGGCTTTGGGTTTATCGTGGGTTAATTCAAGTAACTCATTACCTCTACTGGCAGCGAGAATGACGGCGTGTATATTGGATTGTTGATTAAGATAACGTTTTTGAGCCTGACTTAATTCGTCGGCACCTTGTAGATTAAAAATATGATCAACAGTAGCGATACGATCTTCTATATCGATTATTGATTCTGATTCAAAAATTTCCTGACTTACTTTTTCCATTGCAGCGATCGATGAACGAATCATATGATTTGCCCAGATAACCAGATCAATACCTGCTTTGCGAAAAGCATCGGTCGGTGTGCTGTAATACTTGGTTGGTACAATGACGAGTGGTGAACGTCCTGCCCATTCTTTTGCAAAGGTGAGAATTTCATCGGGTCTGGAGTGTTTGCTATGGATTAATATGCCATCGGCACCAGCTTGATGATAAGCCCCTGCTCTTTTAAGCGCTTCACTTAAGCCCCAACCGGCAATTAGTGCTTCTACTCTGGCAACAATGGTAAAATCATCATCAGCTTGGCTGTCTTTACCGGCTTTTATTTTGCCGCAGAATTCATCGATATCAGCTAGAGGTTGTTTATTGCCATCGATAAAACTATTTGTTTTTGGGAATTGTTTGTCTTCAATACAAACACCAGCGATATCACGTTGCTCGAGTTTCTTTACAAGTCGACGCATATTGTTGAAATTGCCATAACCTGTATCACCATCGAGTAATATAGGTATTGATGTCGCATCAGACATAAACTCAAGCATGTCGACGACTTGTGTCCAACTGGCTTCATTACTGTCACGCACACCAAATTGAGCTGACAGGGCAAGACCACTTCCCCAAATACCTTTAAAGCCAGCTCTTTCGACGATGCTTGCAGAAACACCGTTATGTGCTTCAAGGATGAATTCAAGTTCGCCTGACTCAAGCAGCGATCGGAGTTGTTTACATTTACTATGATTGGAAATTTGTTTTTGGGACATTAGTAATGCTTTTTATTTAATTATTGATAGGGCTTAACGCAGGTAATATTTCTTCTTGCGCGCGTTTTATATCTTCAGGAAAATCTATTTCAATCCATGGCACACCGGTGACATCCTCATAACCAAATTGTTCTGGATATGTTAATAACAGGTCGCGTATCGCCTCTTCATAGGGCGTATTATTCTCCCCTTTAGACAGATAGTCATCTATACGTCCAAGTAGAGAGGCGCCAATGAGTTTAGTAAATTTAAAAAACCCGACAGATTCACCCTGACTATTATATTCGAGATTATCAGCAATTTGTTTTCTAAATTCATTAATGTTGCCATCGTTATCAACACAAATTTTAACGGGTTCGTCGCCGGCAGCAAAATCCCTATCCAATAACAGGCAATTTTTTATCTTAGTTTTGAGCAGACGTCGAATCATTTCCTGATCATAAAGTACATCTGCGTCCATCAGGATGAATTCAGCTTCATTAAAGAGTATTTCATGCGCACAACCCAGACTAATAATACTGCCCTCAGTGTATCGGTCATTATAAATAGTGTTTATCAGGATAGAGGAATCTTCAAGGTGACTCATGATCATTTCTGATTTATAACCGGTAACAATGGTTATTTCATTAATCTGATTCGCTAGAAGAATTTCAATATGGCGTTTTAATAAACTTTTACCTTCAAATTCCAGTAAAGATTTAGGTTTGTTGCCCGATAGCTCACCGAGCCGGTTGCCTATGCCTGCGGCAAGAATAATAGCCTTCATAATATTATGGTTTAACCTTTTTGGTAAATGTCGTAGCGAGACCTTCGCACGATTGTTATTTTTTCCTCTAGCGGCGTCGCCTAGAGCGCCTACTGTTGGTAAAAACGTACTCAATCGGTCATTTATAATTATAAACTCCCTCATTGCGTGCGTTTTTACCTTGCCGAAAGAAAAAACTACCTGCTCGTGCAAAGGTCTCGTAGCAAACAAGGACAGGGATATGTCGTTTATTGGCAACTATATCAATTTCTAAAAATATGCCCATATTGTTGAAAACGTTGAGTTATCAATTTTCAGATAAGACTCAATAAATTACCAATAATATGTTTTAATTATACGATGTAACTCATTATAAATAATGTATTTTAATCTATAAATGAAAATTCCTGAAAAACTTGGCAAATACGAGATAAAAGAGCAAGTCGGTCGTGGCAGTATGGGGATCGTTTACAAGGGTCATGATCCGTTCGCCGATCAAGATGTTGCCGTAAAAGTGGCTTTGTCAGAGTCTTTAAACGACAAGGAGTCAGGAGAACGATACCGCAAAATGTTCTTTAATGAAGCACATACTGCTGGAACATTAAAACATCCTAATATTGTCGGGATATTGGATGCGGGTGTTGAAGAGAGCGATGATGGCGATCATTGTTATATTGTTATGGAATTAGTCGAGAATGGCGATACGCTTAAAACCTATTGCAATGCAAAGAATCTATTGCCTTTTGAGACGGTTGTTGAAATTACATTTAAATGTGCAAAGGCATTAGATTATGCACATCGTAATGGCGTCATCCATCGAGATATTAAGCCAACGAATATCTTAATTACGAAAGATCAGGATGTGAAGATTGCAGATTTTAGTATTGCGCATTTAATGACATCTGACACAACTAATACCATGCCCATGGGCTTTGTTGGTTCGCCAAGATACATGTCGCCAGAACAGGTGCAGGAAGATGTGATAACAAATCAAACAGACTTGTTCTCATTAGGTATCGTTATGTATGAATTATTAACCGGTAAACACCCTTTTGCTGCAGACAGTTTTTCTCGTTTGATTTATATGATTATAAACGAGAAACATCCTCCTCTAAGTACACACCGTTCTGATGTCCCGGAAATTCTTGAAAAAATTATTCATCATGCCTTGCAGAAGAACCCTGAAAAAAGATACAAGATGGGCTTAAATTTTGCTGCAGATCTGAGCCTGGCTTTTGATTATCTCGATGAACCTCAGCAAGATGTTGAGGCTCAGGAAAAATTTAATTCAATCCAGTCATTAAATTTCTTTAATGAATTCCCTGAATCAGAAATATGGGAAATCATTCAGGCTTGTATTTGGCAATCATTTGATACAGGTGAGCATATTATCACTGAAGGAGATATTGATGATTCATTTTATATCATTACTTCAGGCGAAGTAGATGTATATAAGGATGGTGCACTTATCGGACATCTGAAAAGCGGGGATTGTTTTGGCGAAATGGCTTATCTTAGCAAGGCTGAACGAACAGCAACGATTCTTGCCATGAACCGTGTCGATTTGATGAAAGTTAATGCGACATTGATTGAACAGGTATCAGTTGAATGTCAGTTACATTTTAGTCGAGTATTTATGCAGACATTGGTCAAACGTCTTTCAGATACAACAGCGATGTATGCTTCCAGACAGGAATAAGTTTAGGGCGCCTCTAAAAATGCACTTTTTCCGCGATTCAACGTGCCGTTCCTTATAAATAATTCATGGTAGCGGCGTCAGCTCGGCAACTGCTCGGTCTCTGTTCCAGACTCGACTCTACCGATTACA
>CAYTIZ010000117.1:2656-3165 GCA_964437885.1 uncultured Enterobacteriaceae bacterium | reverse complement strand
ACTGTTGGTGCTCTACCTCCTACGTCCATGTAGTCGTCCGTGCTCGAATCCTCATGTATTAATCATACACTCCGGTTCTGCGCGCGGTGCTTCCTTGCACTCACGAAAAAATTACTATTTTTAGAGGCACCCTTTGGTTTTTAAGATTTTATTTGCAGGTTTTCTTGTAGAGTTCAATCAAGTTTTTTGTGGATGAATCCAGCTCTTCATCTATTACCTTCGAGTTAAGGTTTTCATGAACATTCACAGCTAGTTTCTTTCCTAATTCAACACCCCATTGGTCAAATGAATTGATTTGCCATAACAAGCCTTGAACAAAGGTTCGGTGTTCGTACATTGCAATTAATGAGCCTAATACTTTGGGTGTTAATTCAGAATATAAAATAGTTGTGCTAGGTTTATTACCGGCAAAATGTTTATGTGGATCAGTATTATTTTCTCCCTGCATTAAGGCCTGAGCTTGTGCGAAGCAGTTGGCTAATAACAGAGCATGATGCTCTTGATCTCCT
>CAYTIZ010000117.1:0-2646 GCA_964437885.1 uncultured Enterobacteriaceae bacterium | reverse complement strand
AAATCAACAGGAACCATTTGTGTTCCCTGATGTAGCAATTGAAAAAAAGCATGTTGTGAATTTGTTCCGACAGAACCCCATGTTACCGGCATGGTTTTGTGATCGACTATATGTCCCGATAAGCCGGATGATTTACCATTGCTTTCCATAAACAGTTGCGATAAATAATCAGGAAAGAGTTTGAGTGATTCATCATATGGTATAAATGCATGTGTCTGCGCATCAAAATAATTGTTATACCAATAATCAATCAAGGCAAGGGTGATCGGGATGTTTTCTTCAACTGGCGTTTGCATAAAATGCTCATCCATCTCATGAGCACCGGCAAGCAGGCACTTGAAATTATCAAAACCAATAGCGAGTGCAATAGGTAAACCAATTGCTGACCATAGTGAGAAACGGCCACCGACCCAGTCCCATATTTCGAAGATATTTTCCGAATCGATACCAAATTCTTTTGCTGCTTGCAGATTATTAGAGACGGCAATGAAATGTTTGTTGATATCCATGCAACCGGATTTCTGCATCCATTTTTTTAATGTTTTTGCATTTGTCAGGGTCTCTTGTGTGCTGAACGATTTGGAAGAAATAATAAACAGTGTTGTTTCAGGGTTTATCGTTTTCAGTAAAGCATGAATAGATTGGTAATCGATATTGGAAATAAAGAAAGAACGTGTATTGCCCAGGCGATATTCAGTTAATGCATCGACCACCATTTTTGATCCAAGATCAGAACCACCAATGCCAATATTTACAAAGGTATCAATTGATTTTCCTGTCCAGCCTTTAAAGTTGCCATCATGAATTGCTGAAACAAGGAGCTTAATTTTTTCGAGAGCAGAGTGTACTTGTTCGATGATATCAACGCCCTCTATTTTCAGGCTTTGGCAAGAACTGCTTCTTAAGGCGGTGTGTAGTACTGCATGATTCTCAGTGATATTAATTTTTTCACCGTTAAACATTGCTTTAATCGATCTTTCAACACCGGATGCTTTAGCAAATTTAAAAAGTAAATCTAATGTTTCAGATGAAATAATATTTTTTGAATAATCAATGTGAAGTTCGGAAAATTGATATAAAAATTTATTTCCTCTTTGTTTATCATGCATGAATAAATCACGCATGTGAATATTTCGCATTGCTTGATAATGCGATGTTAATTGTTCATTGATGGTTTGTTTTTCAGTTGATGTAGACATAAATATATCGCTTATATAGCGATTTTAAAAAATAGTTTGATAGATTCTAGAAGGGTTTGATTATCCATCCAAGGGGAATTAGAAATAATTAAAGGCAGCTTAAAAAATAAACGGAGATGGATAGCTGCGTAACAAACTATTTTAATGAATATGTTTTGGTAAAGCCGGTCAAGCTGTATCTGTTATATAGTGTTCCAGTTGTTCAATAATAAATTCTTTTTCGGAGATGATGTTTTTTACAACGTCCATAATTGACAATACACCAACAGGCACATCATTTTTAATAATAGGCAGATGTCGGATGTGATTATCCGACATAATAACCATACACTCATCAATAGTTTGAGATGGATCTACGGTTTTTACATCTGATGTCATTATTTCGCTAACTATTGTTTCTGATGAGCTTCTATCATTAAGAATAACTTTTCTGGTGTAATCTCGTTCTGAAAAAATCCCAGCCAATTTACCACCTTCCATAACAAGCAGAGCACCTACTTTTCGTTCAGTCAGCACTCTGATGGCATCTATAACAAGAGTGTTTGGTTCTACAGAGAAAATCTCATCATTTTTGGTATTTAGCAGTTGATTTACTGTTGTTGTCATTATTGTTTATCTCCGTTTATGCCTGACTTGTATAACATATACTTAAATGTGTAACACTTCATACTCATGATTTAAGTATAGTTACCTTACATTTAGGGTCAACATTAGCAAATATATCAGCAATAGTATGCTTGTTTGTCGCTTCAGCCTGACACTATATTTGCTATTAAAATCAATGGAGATACATTACTATCTATAAAAAGTTGTAACAATGTCATTAATTTTTTTTCGTGGTATTTGTTGCAGCGCACATTCAAGAATACGTCTTTTTTATAAAGTAGATGACATAAAAAAATGAGTCATAGTGCCCCTGAAAAGCTTGGCAAATACGCGGTTTTAGAAGAAATCGACAGGGGAAGTATGGGTGTTGTTTATCTGGGACATGATCCCTATATCGATCGACCAGTTGCACTTAAGGTCGCCTTTCTTGACGAATTAAATGATCCTGAGTCTGGTGAACGTTATCGAAAGATGTTTTTCAATGAAGCTCATACGGCGGGTCTTCTAACACACCCAAATGTGATTAATATCTATGATGCCGGTGTTGATGAAGATAATTGCTATATCGTTATGGAGTATATCGAAGGCGGAAAAACGTTAAAGCAACACTGTAGTTCAGATAACCTGTTGCCAGTAAACAAGGTCGTAGAGATTATATTTAAATGTGCAAAAGCGCTGGATTATGCTCATCGACAAGGTGTCGTACATAGAGATATCAAACCTTCAAACATTCTTTTCACGCCTGATCAGGATGTAAAAATTGGTGATTTTAGTATTGCTCACCTCTATAACGCAGACTCAACAACAACGCAGATGGGCGGCATGATGGGTTCCCCCAGAT
>CAYTIZ010000116.1:0-7533 GCA_964437885.1 uncultured Enterobacteriaceae bacterium | reverse complement strand
CGTAATGCTTTATCACTTGGTGATGATGAAAAATCATATCGGCTTGAAGAAGATTTATTATTGACTCGTGGTGATTGTCGGGTTGAAACAGAATCATCGTATATCGATGCAAGTATCGAAGCGCGCTTATCTGCTATTGCTGTCAATATGTTAGGTGATGAACGTGAGCAGGACGAGAGTCAAACTGATGATGCAACTTGATCCTGATCGTCGTCCTCTCTTGAAACAGAGAATAAAGCAATTAATCGAAAAAAATCACAAACCTGTTCCTCTGACTGTTCAGGGCAGATTAATCAGAATGGTTGGTTTGACTTTAGAAGCAGCAGGTTGCCGGGCAGCCATTGGCGATTATTGTCGAATTAAAAATGATGAGAAAACATCAATCGATTCAGAAGTTGTTGGTTTTTCCGGTGATAATCTTTTTCTCATGCCTACTGGTGTACCACATGGTTTATCACCTAACGCACGTGTCATACCATTAGGTCGAGCAGGAGATGTTGCTGTTGGTCCGGAACTTTTAGGTCGTGTTATTAATGGTGCAGGGCAACCACTTGATGGCGGATCTGTTATTAAGACGAAAGACAAAGTTCCATTGAGTGGTAAGCCGATAAATCCTTTAGCTCGCTCAAAGATTACCGAGCCTATGGATGTAGGCATACGTACTATAAATACTTTTTTTACGATTGGTCGTGGTCAGCGTCTTGGTTTGTTTGCCAGTAGTGGTGTTGGCAAGAGTGTTTTACTTGGCATGATGGCGCGTTTTACAGAAGCTGATGTAATTGTTGTTGGCTTGATTGGTGAACGTGGACGCGAGGTTAAAGAATTTATTGAAGAAAGTCTGGGGAAAATGGGTTTGTCCCGATCTGTTGTTATTGCTACTCCTGCAGATGATCCTCCTTTAATGCGTTTACATGGAGCTCTATTGGCAACCAGTATTGCTGAATATTTTCGTGATCAAGGACAGCATGTATTGTTATTAATGGATTCTTTAACACGATTTGCTCAGGCTCAAAGAGAGATCGCGTTGACGATAGGCGAGCCTCCGGCAACACGTGGCTATCCGCCTTCTGTTTTTACTCGATTACCACAACTTGTTGAACGTGCCGGTAATGGAGCTCATGGTCAAGGTTCAATAACAGCAATTTATACCGTGTTAACAGAAGGTGATGCAGATAATGATCCAATCGGAGATTCCGCCAGGGCAATTCTTGATGGTCATATTGTGTTGTCTAAAAAAATTGCTGAATCAGGTATCTATCCTGCCATAGATCTGGAGCTGTCAATTAGTCGGGTAATGAATTCTATTACTGATAGCGAACATCAAAAAGATGCACTTTCTGTTCGTCAGTTAAATTCTGTTTATCAACAAAACAAGGATTTAATCAGTGTCGGAGCATATCAACCCGGCGCAGACGAACAACTCGATTTGGCAATAAAATTGCAGCCTTTTTTTTTAAAGTTTATTAGTCAAGGCATGAATGAAAAAGTTGATTATTCTAATTCCATGCAGCAATTAAAAGAATTACGAAAGAATTTTAATCAGGATAATTCAAATTTATTAATAGAACAGGACGTAATTGATGACTCGATCTCAACGCATTAAAAAAATAGTTAACTTGTCCGAGAATAAAGAGCGAGCTGCTGCGCGAGAGTTAGCTGCAGCACAAAAAATATTAAATGATTACAAAGACCGATTAAATCAGTTAGAAAATTATCGGCAGGAATATACTGAAGATCTGAAACCTGGTGGTAAGGCACAATCTGTGAAAATAATACGTGAACGCCAGGCATTTATTTCCCAGATTGATGAAGGTATTCGTTTGTTAAAAGAGCAAATAGGCATACAGGAAACAATGAATTCCCGTGAAAGGGATAATTGGATAAAAGAAAAACGGCAACTGGATACTATGGAAAATATCTTTGATCGGTTTTATAAAACGGAGCAACAAATCGTGGCCCTACGCGAGCAAAATCATTTAGACGAACTAAGCCTAAGGCAAACAGTAAAACACTAAATATTCAATATGCCACTTGGCTGGCATAGCCATTGCAATAACCACCTCAATAATACTTTGATTTACAGGAAACACATTGAATCCAGCACTAGCAACAAGCGTGTTAAAGTCAGGAAATAGCATTGAAAACAATGCCTTATCATCTCCTGGCGGCGTCAGTGATGAGTTGTCAAATGAGCTTTTTTCAGGTGAATTTTCGACGGCAATGGAGGATATTTTAGCAACAGATGGCAAACTTAAGCCGTTAGACGTTGCCACCCTAAAACAACTTGAAATTCAACAGCTTACGGAATTAGAAGAACTAAGCGGCGTCCCATTGCCGTCTCAATTGTTATCTGAAGCTATTGGGCTACAAGAAAAACAGCCCTTATTTTCAGATAACATAATTCTTCAAGCCGGTGATTCGATAGAAGAAGTTAATCTGCTTGGTAACCCGGATGCAATCACATTATTAAAAGCTAATATGATTGATAGTGATTTTTCGGAAAATAACTTATTTAATAATCAAACTGCAAAGTCAGCTTCTTTAATTGGGAAAGAAGTAACGGATGTTATTCAGCAATTATCACTTAAGAAAGAATCAGGCTTGTCTCAGATATCGAGTGATATTGATTTTTCTCAATATGTAAAAGAATTGATAGTAAAAGATACTGATATCAGCAAGGATTTCTTAATACAAACAAATCGTCAGGAAATAAATACAACAAAGCTGATTGATCAATTGGCAAGCATTGATAAACCAATAAATTCGGCAGCTAATCCTGCTCTAAAAACTTATTCAAACATGGATACATCAGCAGCGATGTTGAATCGTATTGAAGTCCCTGTCACTCAGGCAGGTTGGGGTGAAGCGGTAGGCAATCGTTTGATGATGATGATTAATGGTAAAATGCAGTCGGCGAATATACACCTTAATCCAGCTGAACTAGGTCCTATTGAAATTCGTATTAATGTAAAACAGGAACAGGCTAGCGTTCATTTTGTTTCAAATAATTCAGTTGTACGAGAAGCAATTCAAGATGCATTTCCGCGATTAAAGGAAATGTTTATGCAAAATGGTTTAAGCCTTACTGATGCAAATGTGTCACAACAATCCTCTCAACAAGGCAGTCCGTATTCTGGAGAACAAAATAATACAGCAACAGTATTCAATAAAGAATCATTGGAAACTACGGATGTTCAAATAGAGAATACAAATGAAAATATGATAGATATTGGTCTTATAGACCATTACGTCTAGACTCATAAATTTATTTTATCATTTCATCTTAGCCACAGAGTTCACCGAGAACAGTATTAATTGTTAAAATAGGGTGGCATTTTAATTATTTTTTTAACCTTATTTTCTTGTCTCTGTGGCTAATCAATATACCCCTAAATTTATATCAATTTAGCCAACGTCAATTGATTGACAACGCTTTTTCTTTACGCATATAACTTGTTGATTTTTAATAAGAAATACTAATGGCATAGCCCTTGCTAAATGATAAGCACGATGGACATGGAGATTTAAAATGGCTGATGGAGATGTAATAGAAGACGGTGAAGAAGGAGAAGGAGATCAGCAAGAAGGTGCTAAGAAAAAATTACCCTTAAAGTTGATCATTATTGTCGTTGTTGTACTTCTTGTTGGTGGCGGTGCTGGTGCTTTTTTCATGATGGGTGATAAAAATACGGATGACGCGGCGACAAGTGAATCTAAAGAAGTTGCAGAGAGTGAAGAAGGTGAAGCATCTAATGCTCTGGGAGAAGCGCATTACTTTTCTCTGGATCCACCTTTTATCGTGAATTTTACTGGTAAAAGTCGTGCTCGATTTTTACAAGTTAACATTGAAGGTATGACTAGAGATGCAACAGTAAAGGAAAGTATTACCAAACACTTTCCACAAGTTAGAAATAATATTGTTTTATTGTTGAGCAGTAAAACCTATGACGAATTAAATAGTCCTGAGGGTAAAGCGGCATTACGTAAACAAGTATTAAAAGAAGTTCAGAAAGTACTTGAGGCAGAAACAGGTAAGGAAGGTATTGAAGATGTGTATTTTACTAGTTTTGTTATGCAATAAATTGATGGTGAATATAAATTATGGCTGATGATATTTTATCGCAAGACGAGATTGATGCTTTATTAACAGGTGTTGATGGAGGCGAAGTTGAAACAGAGGATGATGACATCCTCGAAGATGGAGAAGCACGAACATATGATTTTAGTAGTCAGGATCGAATTGTACGTGGCCGTATGCCAACGCTTGAAATGGTTAATGAGCGTTTCGCCAGAAATTTTCGAATAACACTTTTTAATTTTCTTCGTCGTTCACCAAGCATATCAGTCGATGGTGTACAAATGACAAAGTTTGGCGAATACATCCATAGCTTGTTTATGCCTTCAAGTCTTAACCTGGTAAAGGTTAAACCTTTACGTGGAACAGCCTTATTCGTATTAAATCCAAAACTGGTTTATTCGATAGTAGATTCTTTTTTTGGTGGTGATGGACGATTTCATACAAAGATAGAGGGTCGCGACTTTACCAATACTGAAATGCAGGTCGTTAATAGTATGTTAGAAAAAATCTTTGTAGATCTTAAAGAAGCATGGTCTCCTGTTATGGATCTTGAATTTGAGCATGTCGGCTCAGAAGTTAATCCACATTTTGCAAACATTGTTACTCCCAGTGAAGTTGTCGTTGTCTCAACGATACATGTCGAGCTGGATAATGGCGGCGGCGATATACATTTGACAATGCCATATTCAATGCTTGAACCCATACGAGAACAACTTGATGCAGGTGTTCAAAGTGACTCATCTGATCAAGATCAAAGATGGATCCATTCACTGAGAGAAGAAATTAAAAGCGCACCAGTAGAAATTTCCAGTACTTTAACCAAAACGGAAATTTCATTGCGTGAACTTAATAACCTGAAAGTCGGCGATGTAATTCCCGTGGATGTACCTGATTTTGTTACTGCGGAGATTGAAGGTGTTCCCGTATTTCGTGGTCAGTATGGACTTTCCAGAGGAAACCGGGCGTTAAAGGTTGTCGAAATGATTCGTCACGACAAAGAACAAAGCACAATTAAATATTTACAGGAGCAATCTAATGACGGAAGAAACTAGCACTGCTGAAGATGATGTGGGTGATGATTGGGCAGACGCAATGTCTGAGCAAAGTGCATCAGAGTCAACTGAAAACAATGCAAATAGCGAATTGCCGGAAGCGCCATTACAAAACTTACATGCAGATAATACAGCTAATGCTGGATCGGCAAATCTGGAAGCAATACTGGACATCCCTGTTTCCTTATCTGTTGAAATTGGACAAACCAAAATCAGTATTAGAAATTTATTACAATTAAATCAGGGTTCCGTAGTTGAACTCGAACGTCTTGCCGGGGAGCCGCTTGATGTAAAAGTTAACAATACATTAGTAGCACACGGTGAAATTGTTGTAGTTAATGAAAAATACGGTATACGACTAACTGATATTGTGAGTACACATGAACGTGTTAAAAAATTACAGTGATTTATGTTCGACATACAGTTTATTCTGTTCAGGGAAACAATATTTTTTTATAATTTTGTTGTTTTTTATTTGTATTAACGTAGGCGCTGCTGAACATCCTATAAGTTCTACAGCTGCGATTGATACTTTAGATTATTTTAAAGTGCTATTAGGACTGGTATTTGTTATAGCTTTATTTTTGCTTAGCTCTTTCCTGTTTAAACGTTTTGGTAATGCTTCTATGACAGGTCGCGGACAAATACGTCTTGTTGATGGTTTACATCTAGGTAATCGGGAGCGTCTTGTTTTAGTCGAACTGAAAGACAAACAAATACTACTCTCTATTACACCAGGACAGATCAACAAACTAGATACGATTGATGTATCTTCAGAAGAAACAAGTAATGCGTAATTTATTCTTCCTTTTATTATTTTTTCCTTGTTTGACATACGCTCAACCGGGCTTTGATGTTTTATCAGTCATAGATAACCCGGCTGGTGGTCAAACCTATAGTTTAAGTATCAAGATATTTTTCTTGATGACGGCTTTGACATTATTGCCCGCTGCGTTATTAATGATGACTTCTTTCACAAGAATTATCATTGTTCTTGCGATACTGCGTCAGGCGCTGGGCACAGCTCAAACACCCAGTAGTCAGGTTCTTATCGGTCTGGCTTTATTCCTGAGTTTCTTTGTAATGACGCCGGTTATTGACCAGATATATCAATCATCAGTTCAGCCATATCTAAATGAACAAGTCACAGCTAAGGAAGCACTCTTTCTTGCTGAAATACCAATACGTGAATTCATGTTGGCACAAACGCGTGAGACTGATATTGAATTATTTGCATCAATATCAGGTAATGGAGATATTGCTACTGAAGATGATATTCCGTTCAGCTTAATTGTTCCGGCATTTGTTACCAGTGAATTAAAAACAGCATTTCAAATTGGTTTCATAATATTTATACCGTTTTTAATCATTGATCTGGTTGTAGCCAGCGTCTTGATGTCGATGGGTATGATGATGTTGTCGCCCTTGATTATTTCATTTCCATTCAAACTCATGTTGTTTGTGCTTGTAGATGGCTGGGCTTTGATTATAGGTACATTAGCAAGTAGTTTTTATTTCGCATGACACCGGAAATAATTATTCAGATCGGGCAGCAGGCATTATATCACCTGACTATATTACTGTTGGTCCTGTTGGTTCCGGCATTAATCGTTGGTGTTTTAATCAGTATGTTTCAGGCAGCGACACAGATTAATGAAATGACATTGAGTTTTATACCTAAATTATTAGTTACGTTATTAGTGTTAGTTGTGGCAGGACCATGGATGTTGCGTTTAATAACAGAATATACCCTGAAGCTATTTGAAAATATTCCAAGTTTGATAGGTTGAATACAGCAAGTAATCAAAAATGCTCACAATTACAACAAATGAACTAGTTCAGTTGGTGCATATGTGGTTGTGGCCTTTTTTTCGTATAGCTGGATTATTGATGACCGCTCCGGTAATTGGTACTCGAACAGTTCCTGCGCGTATTCGCATTGTTATTGCTATAGCTATAACCGTTGTTATTTTTCCTGTTCTTCCGCAAGTTCCAGAGGTCGACCCTGTTTCAGCTGAAGGACTTTTAATATCAATACAGCAGGTCATAACAGGCGTTGCAATGGGATTGAGTATGCGAGTTGTATTCGTTGCTCTTGAAGTAGCCGGTCAGGCTATCGGTCAATTAATGGGATTGATGATGGCCTCAATGGTTGATCCAACCAATGGTAATCAGGTGCCTATTATTGGCCAGCTTTATCTTTTATTAGCGACATTATTATTTCTTGCGGTCGATGGGCACTTAATTATGATTCGTGTTTTGGCGGAAAGTTTTAATAGTATGCCGATTGGTACAACAGGAATATCAACTGACAGGGTATGGGAAATGGTGACGTGGATGGGTAACATTCTCAGATCGGCAGTTGTTATTGCATTACCTGCAATAGTTTCTTTATTGATCGTA
>CAYTIZ010000115.1:0-7559 GCA_964437885.1 uncultured Enterobacteriaceae bacterium | reverse complement strand
TCTCAGCGTCTGCTTTTCCTTGAAACAACCATTTTCAGACAGATTGTCTTTCCAAAATCGATTAATAGCGCCTGGGATGTGGCCTGCTGCTTTATCAATCGGTTCTGACTCACCTCTGTAACGAGCCGGTTCTCTTGAATCGATAAGCAAGTTAACTTCCTGAACTTGCTCAATGTCAATAACATTTTGCTCTATTGCCGAATTACTAAATGTACTTTCTGAACGTGTTTCATTTTTTGAACATACTGGCCTAGCAGCTGTTATCCATGATTGCCATCCACCATCCAGAACGGCAACATTTTCATGTCGCATGTGTCTTAGCATCCACCATAAGCGCGCAGCAAAAGCACCAGAAGCACTATCATAGATAATCACTTGCGACTCTGGCTGGATGCCAAGTTCCGAAAAAAGTGCATTCATAGTATCGACGGTGGGTAATGGATGACGCCCTTTGTTTGTTACCGGAGGTCGACTTAAATCATCATGTAAGTCCACGTAGACAGCACCAGGAATATGTCCTTGCAGATAAGCTTCCTTGCCCGCATTCTTGTCCGCTAAATCATAACGCGTATCAAAAATGAGCCAATCAGAATTTTTATACCCTTTGAGCAATAAATCAGTGTCAATTAAAGTCGTAAACATTATTTATTTACCCTGTTCTTAACAGTTCGTACAAATTATTAATATAATTTATGACGATAATGATATGATGACACATAATCAACATTATTATAGGCAAACAGCAATACTGTTAATTGTATTTTTACTTTCAGGTTGTGCTTCTATTAATTACTACAGTCAATCAATTCAAGGCCAACTTGAAGTGCTTCAAAAACGACAGGCTATTAATGATGTTCTTAAAAAAAATAATATTTCAGACACACTTCGAAGCAAACTAAATACAGTTTTGCTATTAAGAGATTTTTCTATTCAGCAGCTTGGTCTGCCAAAAAACAATAGCTATTTATCCTATGCTGATCTTGAGCGACGCTATGTCATATGGAATATATTTGCGACTGAAGAATTTTCTCTTGAGCCTGTCAATTGGTGTTATCTGGTTATTGGTTGTTTGAGTTATCGAGGTTATTTTTCTCAAGCAGATGCTCAACAACATGCAAAAAAACTGGACGCTCAAGGATATGATATATATCTTGGCGGTGTCTCTGCATATTCAACCCTCGGCTGGTTTGATGACCCAGTACTCAACACCATGCTCAGATGGAATGATATCCGCCTGGCTACTGTTATGTTTCATGAACTTGCCCATCAGCAACTTTATATAAAAAATGACACAGAATTTAATGAAGCCTATGCTGATGCAGTAGCATATATTGGCGTCACAAAATGGCTGGCGCAAGATTCTGATAAAAACTTGCTTCAAGAATACGAACAATCCCAATATCAGGAAAAAGAATTCATAGATCTGATCATGCGTTACAAATCAATATTGAGCGATATTTATAAATCAGCTAAAAATGAAGCTACAACACGAAAACAAAAAGAGGAATCACTGCAACAAATGACCAATGAGTATTTGCATATAAGTCAAACATGGAAAAACAATACTTATAGGAAATGGTTCTCAACAGAAATTAATAATGCAAAATTAGCCGCTATTGTCACTTACAGAAAATATTTCCCTGCATTTATTGAGCTATATGAAAAACTGGAAAAAGATCTACCTCGGTTCTATTCTTTCAGTAAATCATTGTCAAACTGTACGTCATTGAAAAGAAAAGAGATTTTAGAAAAACGGGAAATTGAATTTGAATGTTGAAGTTAATCATTGCTACACTTTAAAAATAGCCTTACGGGTGGTCTCCATCATGTTTAATGGAAAAGTGTTAACTGGTTCACAAATTTTATATTTGACGAGTAATGAACCAAATTAAGCCTGTATTCTAATTAATCTTGTTATCATTTTAATGCAGATAATAAAAAATGCTAAATAAGTTTTTTGCCAAACCTATAGAAATCACTATTGGCGAACAAACCCTGAAATTTTCCTCGCTCGCGAATTTTGAATTTAGTCTCGCTGGCAGAACATCAGTACCTTCAAAAAAAATCATCAGTATGGTGAAGTTCTCTCTGGATGAACTTAAAAAAGAAGCGAGAACCATTAAAGAAATTGAAAAGCAATTCGTATCTATGCTTTCAAAATCGATAGAAAATCCTGAAAGTATTAACCACGCCTTGCGTGAAATGGATGCCCAGATTTTCTCACAGGATCATGGTTGGCGTTCAATCATTGCTGGCCTTCATGCCGGCGATGAAGAATTAAATGAATTCAGACGTGTTGCCCTTGTGAAATACATGCAGTACCTCTCCTCGCGACAGGAAATAATCAAATATCTTTATTCCGAAAAGAAAAGACATGTTAAATCATCCTCCTCTTCAAATGGCACGGAAGCAGGAATTGATTTTAAAGATACATTAATGCTTGAAAATACTGTGTTTGAACCACTGTCTAATAAAAAAACCAGCAGTGAAATGGATAAGATGCCCAAAGGTGAAAATGTCACTATAAGAATGAAAGCAGGCAGAGAGATAGATATCTTGCTATCTAAGCATCAATGCAAGATTATAGGTGATGAATCCAGCAGTAAATTTATTGATGAATCAGGACGAAGTTACGAGTTAAAAATCGGCAAGAATGTGATTGGACGCGACAGTAAAAGCGATATTATGATGGATCCGAATTTGCGAGATATCTCCCGCATACATCTGGTAATCGAAACAGATGAAACAAATACTCTTTATTTGACAGACCTTTCAGCTCATGGGACTTATATCCCGGTTAAATATCTGGAAAGCCATACTTTCTAGTTTTTTAGCTTTTACCAAATATCCCTTTTATTTTTCCTACTAAACCTGGATTTTCTTTAGCTCGTTTTTTTGCTGCATTGGCTCTGGCCTGGTCTGCTTTACTCAATGCTGGGGAACCAGCAGACTTTCCTGTCAACAGATTCTCAACACGTATAGCCGCCGTAGGACCCACTTTCATCTTGGCTTTATTGATGATGTATTCATCGTCATACTCCTTTGCCTTGAGATCATCGAGCACTTCTTGGAGTAAATTATCGTCTTTATCCTTCCTCAAAATAATATAAAGCGTTTCAAGCAGGCTCTCTGACCACATCGTTTTAATTTCGGTCATTTCAGGCGATTTATCACTCATTTATTCTGACTCCACAGAAAAATTATCAACTCTTCCAATATTATCAGACGAGTTCAATAAAATAACGTTTATTCAAGCACATATTTGGTAATACTAGCCAGTATGCGCCATCTTTCCGCTTAAAAACAAATTTATATGAAAATGAACTATAAATATAAGGACATATTATATGTGGGAATAAATCTTTCTGATAAAATCGCTGCTCTTTAATATTATTAAACTAATAATCAATAACATACGTTAACCCAGACATCATGAATAAATCAGAATTTAATCCTGAACAATTGGCAAATGAATATGAAAATCAATCGCCTGTAGCAATCATTAAATTGGCTCTTGAAAGTTTTGACAACATCGCCATTTCGTTTAGTGGTGCTGAAGATGTCGTATTAATCGACATGGCAACTAAGATTAAGTCGGATGTGAAATTTTTTTCACTGGATACAGGGCGATTGCATGCCGAAACCTATCGTTTCATTGAACAGGTTCGCGAACATTACAATATTGAAATTGATGTGCTCTCCCCGGATACCGACTCCGTACAAAATCTGGTGCGCGAAAAAGGTTTATATAGTTTTTACAAAGATGGGCATAAAGAATGTTGTGGTGTGCGCAAGGTAATTCCGTTACGACGCAAACTTGCTACGCTGAATGCATGGATAACCGGGCAAAGGAAAGATCAAAGTCCTGATACTCGAAATACCGTGCCTGTAGTACAGAATGATTCCGCTTTTTCCAGCGCGGACAAAAAATTAATTAAATTTAATCCACTTTCAAACTGGAGCTCGGGAGAAGTTTGGGATTACATCAGGAGTAATAACCTACCCTTTAACGCCCTGCATGAACAAGGTTATATTAGTATCGGTTGTGAGCCTTGTACTCGTGCAATTCTGCCTAACCAACATGAACGGGTAGGTCGCTGGTGGTGGGAAGAAGCCACTCAAAAAGAGTGCGGTTTACATGCTGCAAATATGAAACAAAAAACTTGAAAAAATAATTATTTATGATTATTACATTTGTCAAAAAGATAAAATCTGATGGCAGCCCTTGCCGAAAGTGTGCTGAAGTTCAGTTACGCCTTGAAAAAGAATCCTATATCGACAAGATAGATCGAACAGTTATTGCAGATGAACGCGATATAAACAGTGAAGGAATGCAACTGGCTAAACAGTACGCTGTTGACCGTGCGCCATTTTTTATTGTTGAGGATGAAGGCAAGGAACCTATTGTATATACCGTCTACTTCAAATTTGTAAATGAAATCCTGAACGGCAAGACCAGTGAAGAAGACGCAGCAAAAGACATATTGGATTCAAACCCCGATCTGGATTTTCTCTAAGATTTTATTCTGAACTAGTAATCCGGTAACTCTATATCGTTAAATATTTTTTCCAACTCTTGTTTTGTTTTCGTTTGCATTGATTGTTGAATAATCTCCTGCGTCAGGTGCGGAGCAAATAGCTTTATAAATTCGTACATGTAACCGCGCAAAAATGTCCCTCGCCGAAAACCAATTCTCGTGACACTCGGCTCAAACAAATGGCTGGCGTCAATTGAAACCAGTTCAGTATCAATTTTAGGATCATAAGCCATACTTGCCACAATCCCGACACCCAAATTCATTTTTACATAGGTCTTGATAACATCTGCATCGGAAGCAGTAAAAACCAGATTTGGTGACAAGCCCGCTTTTTGAAATGCTTGGTCCAATTGTGATCGTCCGGTGAAGCCAAATACATAAGTGACAATAGGGTATTCAGCCAGAGTTTCTAAAGTTAATGACGTTGTATTTGCCAAGGGGTGATCATGGGTAACAATGACACTCCTGTTCCATCGATAACAAGGCATCATCACAAGATTGTCAAAAAGTTCCAAAGCCTCTGTTGCAATAGCAAAATCTACTGTGCCTTTAGATGCTAACTCAGATATTTGTATAGGTGTGCCCTGATGCATATCCAAAGAAACATCAGGATAAAGTTTGATGAAATCCTGAATAACCATAGGCAATACATAACGTGCCTGAGTATGCGTTGTTGCTATAGAAAGACTACCATGGCGTTTGTTACTAAAATCACCAGCAACACGTTTCACACCTTCAACCTTGTCTAATATTTCGCCCGCCATATCTATAATAATTCGGCCAGCTGGTGTAATTTCGGTCAGGTGCTTGCCATTCCGTTGAAATATCTGAACATCAAGCTCATCCTCAAGCATACGTACTTGCTTACTGATACCGGGTTGTGAGGTAAACAAGCTTACCGCTGTCGCTGACACGTTCAGATCATGGTTCGCCACTTCCCATATATATTTGAGCTGCTGTATTTTCATCTTCTACTCACTCTTATAAGAAAATATTATAAAAATATACATAATAATTCCTTTTCAGAATAGAGCTTAACCTGTAAATTATCTCGTTTTTTTAATAAACAGTAGATTTAATCTTAAGTAACAAAGACATATGGATTTTTCATTCCCAATCATAGGTTTTATTGTCGGCTTCATCATTGGCATGACTGGTGTCGGTGGCGGTTCCTTAATGACACCCATACTCGTATTGGGCTTTGGCATTAAACCAGTTATCGCAGTGGGAACGGACTTACTTTATGCCGCTATCACTAAATCAGGTGGCGTGTTAGTTCATCATAAACATGGCAACATACAATGGAAGATTCTCAAATTACTTTTCATGGGTAGTATTCCTGCAACGCTTTGCTCAATTTTTATTATTAAAAAACTCGACGATGCCGATGTTAATTACGATAATTTGATAATGACAACATTAAGTGTTGCATTGATTTTGACGGGTTTGTTTCTAATAAGCCATCATCAACTTCGTAAATTAAGTACAAATGAAAATTTTACATCTATAAAAATTCTTCATCGTAAACTTCGCAAACCCATTACTATTTTTGCAGGGGTATTGATCGGAGTTCTGGTTACAATAACTTCCGTCGGTGCCGGAGTTATAGGTGCCGCATTTTTATTCTTCTTATACCCAAAATATAAAGCCATCAAAATTGTTGCTACTGATCTTGCTCATGCTATTCCAATAACCGCTATCGCAGGAATAGGGCATGCGCATATTGGCACAGTTGATTATATTTTACTCGGAAGCCTGGTTATTGGCTCATTACCGGGTATCTATCTTGGAAGCCACTTCGGTACTTTTCTGCCCGATAAGATCATGCGCCCAATACTTGCTTGTATGTTATTAGCTATTGGTGTTCGTCTTGCTTTTTAAATAAGTCGCTTTGGATTTCGACTGCTCGCTCAGCTCTGACTTCCTCGATTGCCGTTCCTGGCATCCACCTTTGAACATCGTCGCTTCGGACTCCTCGGTCTCTGTTCCAGACTCGACTCTACCAATTACGTCCTGTAATCGTGCCCTTTCACGACATTGCCTGCATGGATGCAGGTACTTAGGATATGCAGGAGCATATATCATGACACTCCTTCCATGGAGATAAAAAAAGCCCTGATTGTCAGGGCTTTTTAAAGTAATTAGTATACTTAAGCTTGATCCTGCCTGTGATTTTCTATTATTAAGGACATACGATCTTTTAAATCTAACTTCGCCTTTTTGAGCTCTTCAAGCGAAAGCTGATCCATATCGACATTGCCTTCATTCGCCTCCCTTACCGTATTTTTCAATATATCGTATTTATCATACAATCGTTTAAAATCATTGTTATTATTTAATAACGAATTAACTATTTCCTGATCATATTCAAACATAACACCCCCTTTTCAATTAAATGAAAAAACTAGCACATCAAGTATAAAGATATCATCACGTAGGCACTTCGCACGAATTACATTAAACTCTTGTCCTGTAATAAGACGATTCATAGGATGGTTTTTTTAGAAAGGTTTCTCATATCCCTTATTCGAACACTAGTCCAGATTTTAGAATTCTACAAGAACAAAAAAATAACTGCATTATTATCAATGGCTTATGAATCAGGTATGTTTTTTATTTACTATACACACGACTATCAATAATTTGACTTACTTGAGGAATTAATTAGCCTATCAACGGACTAATTAATAACCCATATCAATATTAACTATGAAAACACGTAATAAAAAATTCCTTACTTATTGTTTTTCTTTAACTATTTTCGTCTTTCCAAAATTTGTTACTGCTTCAGAAGTAGATCAAAATTTTAATCTGACTGAAGTCGCTGAAGGGAACTTTGTACATACCGGTATACATGTCTCAATTGAAGATAAGCAACATGATGATATTGCTAATATCGGATTCATTATTGGTAATAAATGTATTGCTGTCATTGATACTGGCGGCTCCATCAATATTGGAAATAAGCTATTTGAGAGCATCCGCTCCATAACAGATAAACCCGTTTGTTATGTTATTAAT
>CAYTIZ010000114.1:0-7595 GCA_964437885.1 uncultured Enterobacteriaceae bacterium | reverse complement strand
AATACATTAGACCATCTCATGCTACCATCTATCGATCAGGCTGATCTTTATTTTCAATCATCTCATTCTGAGTCGTGGGTACTGGAAGATGGTATTGTTAGAGAAGGCTCATACAATATAGATCAAGGAGTTGGTGTACGCGCTATCAGTGGGGAAAAAACCGGCTTTGCTTATTCCGATGAAATTATCTTACCAGCGTTAACAAAAGCTGCAACAGCGGCACGCTCAATTGCCAGCCACGGTGATAATGGTCAACTGCAAGCATGGCATAAATCTAGCCCGATAGTTCTCTATAGTGATAAAAATCCACTTAATTCAATCACAACTGAAGAAAAAGTTGGTTTATTAAAACAACTTGATCAGGCTGCACGACAAAAAGATCCACGTGTAAAACAAGTCATGATTGGTTTAACCGGCTCACAATCTACAATCCTGGTTGCAAACAGTGAAGGCATGTTAAGCGGTGATGTCAGGCCACTCGTTCGTTTAAATGTGAATGTCATTGTTGAAGAAGATGGCAAAATAGAAAAAGGTGGTTCCGGTGGTGGCGGTCGTTTTGGTTATGAATACTTCCTTAAAGACGGCATGGCAATGTCTTATGTCGAAGAAGCCATAGAACAAGCTTTGATTAATCTTAAAGCAGAAGCAGCACCAGCAGGCACAATGCCGGTGGTACTAGGTCCAGGCTGGCCAGGTATTTTATTACATGAAGCCATCGGCCATGGTCTCGAAGGCGATTTTAACCGAAAGGAAACATCGGCATTTTCAGGGCGTATTGGCGAACGTGTTGCAACAGAAGGCGTCACTGTTGTTGATGATGGCACCATTGAAAACCGTCGCGGCTCATTAAACGTTGATGATGAAGGTACACCAACAAGTTCAACCACATTAATCGAACGAGGTATTTTAAAAGGCTATATGCAAGATAAACATAATGCTCGTTTAATGGGAGTGGCTCCGACAGGTAATGGTCGACGAGAATCTTATGCACATCTACCTATGCCAAGAATGACTAACACTTATATGCTAGGTGGCGATCGCGATCCGGAAGAGATTATTGCCTCTGTTGATAAAGGTATCTACGCCATACAGTTTGGTGGCGGACAAGTCGATATTACTAATGGAAAATTTGTTTTCAGTGCTAGCCAAGCTTACAAAATTGAAAATGGAAAAATCACAACACCAATTAAAGGTGCAACCATCATTGGTAATGGCCCCGATGTGTTAACGCGCGTAACGATGGTTGGTAATGACATGGCTCTGGATTCAGGTATTGGTACTTGTGGCAAGGACGGACAATCTGTCCCCGTTGGCGTCGGCCAACCAACTATTAGGATTGATGATGTTACTGTTGGCGGGACTTCAATCTAACTAATTTCTAAAATAAAAAAGGGCATCTAAAGATGCCCTTTTTAAAAAACTAATTTTAGTTTCTTATTTGTCAGCTTCTATATAAAGAAAACTCAAACCACCTGAAACACCTAATCCTGTACTGGTTTCCAGAGCCAACGGTTGTAAGCTGAAGCTATCATTGCTTCCACCGATCAATGCCTTTGCACCCAAACCAACGCCAATAGCCGCATTTAATTCACCACCGACATATTTACCTGCTAAAGCATGGCTACCCGCACTCACATCAGAGCTAGCTGTGAACACAGCGAAATGCATTTTTTCATCGGTTTTGAAACTTAAATCTAATCCAAGACCAATACCCGTCTCACCTTTATATTTTTCAACTGTACCTGCATTATCAAATTCACATACAACATCAGCAGTTGAACGAATGATTAAATTAACACGTGAACCGGGAACAACATTGCATTTAAGCACACCCAGTTGAAGACCACTTGAATCGGCCAAAACTGATTGGCTACACGCTGCGACGATAGCTACGCAAAATAGATGAGAAATTCTTTTGATTGTTTTATTCATGCTTTATTTTTCCTTAATTAATTCAAAAACAGCGAGTAGTATATAAATAAAATGGCATCCTTACAGTGGGATAATTCACAGTTTTGAAAATTATTCGTTAATCCTTCAAGCCTGACCAAGCAATGAAGATACCAATCGCACTTAGTATAGCTGCGAATAGAAAGGTTTGCATCGACCCTACTGAATCCCAAAGATAGCCACTTACTAAACTACCAAGAGCGATACCTGCGCCAAAACTGATACTACTGTAGAGTGCCTGACCTCTACCCTGATGCACACCCTTGAATTCCTTGTGTATATATTGAATCGCGACCGCATGATAGACACCAAAGGTAGCTGCATGTAAACATTGAGCAAACAATAATATCGCCACATTATCGACAAACAAGGCCGTTAATATCCAACGTAGTGTAGCTAACACTAATGTCAGGATCATTAATAGTCGCAATCCAAATTGGCCAATGACACGATGAATGAAGATATAGATGATCACTTCCGCAAACGCGCCAACGGCCCAGGCTGTTCCTATAAAACTATTTGAGTATCCATGCTCTTCCAGATAAATAGAAAAAAAGGTGTAGTACGCTCCATGTCCTGCCTGAATGAGAAAGCAAACTAACATCAATGAAATAACGTGTGGTTTTAATAGAATAGAGCGAAAGCTGGTTCCATTTGACTGCTCATGCTCCATAGATATTTCGGGGATAAACAAAGTATGTATCCAGACCAACACCATCGAGCCAATGAGCATGGGTAATAAATAGGCAATGGGTTGATGATCAAAATACGGTCCTAACACCAGCACGGCAACGATAAAACTTATCGAACCCCATATTCTAATAATCGTATAACTATCACTCTTCTCACCTAAGTGCGACATCGTCGCTGCCTCAACCTGAGGTAATGCGGCACTCCAAAAAATGGCGAAGATAAAAAGGATAAGAAACAGTGACCAAAAATCCTGATAAAACAAGACTAACGAAAATGAGATTGCCGATAACAATGAGGTAAAACGCACAACACGCATACGTTTACCGCTATGGTCTACTACCCAACCCCAGATAAATGATGAAAATATTTTCGTAGCAACAACAACAGCAGATAAAATACCTATTTGCTCAGCGGACATATTGATCGACTTAAGATAAAGCGACCAATACGGCATAAAGCCGCCAATGGTAATAAAGAAAAGAAAGTAATAACCGGACAGTCGCCAGTAAGGCAAGCCGTCGACTTTAATCATTTATTTGCTAGCAGGAACTATGGGTGTTACTAATTGAACATCAGCATTTTGACCACGATGACGAAGCAAATGATCCATCAAGACCAATGCCAACATTGCTTCAGCAATAGGTGTCGCACGAATACCAACGCAAGGATCATGACGACCTTTGGTCACCACTTCCGTTGCCTGACCTGATTTATCAATCGTATCTCCTGGCAGGCGAATACTGGATGTTGGTTTCAGAGCCATACTAACAAGAATATCCTGACCGGAAGAAATTCCACCCAAAATACCACCGGCATTATTACCAACAAAACCTTCCGGCGTCATTTCATCGCGATGTACCGTACCTTTCTGCTCAACAGATTCAAAGCCGGCACCAATCTCAACGGCCTTTGCTGCATTAATACCCATCATTGCCTTGGCAATATCAGCATCGAGGCGATCAAAGATAGGTTCCCCCAAACCAACTGGCACATTCTCAGCGACCACATTAATTCGCGCACCGATAGATTCACCTTCTTTACGAAGCGCATCCATATAATCATCTAATTCAGAAACACGAACTGCATCAGGACAAAAGAAAGGATTATTTTCAACTTCATCCCAACTTTTATGTTCTATTTTTATTGTACCAATTTGCGAAAGATAACCTCGAATAACTATTCCAAATTTTTCTTTTAAATATTTCTTGGCAATAGCTCCAGCAGCAACACGCATACAAGTTTCGCGTGCAGAAGCGCGGCCTCCACCACGATAATCTCGAATTCCGTATTTTTGCTGATAGGTGTAATCCGCATGACCTGGACGAAAGGTGTTTTCGATATTGCCGTAATCTTTAGACTTTTGATCTTCATTCTCGATCAATAAACCAATAGGCGTGCCCGTGGTCACGCCTTCAAAGACACCGCCCATAATCTTTACCGTATCCGATTCCTTGCGTTGAGTAACATGACGTGATTTACCGGGCTTACGACGATCCAGATCGTGTTGCATATCCGCTTCTGTTAATGCCATTCCCGGAGGGCAGCCATCAACAATACAGACGTAACCGGGACCATGACTTTCGCCGGCACTGGTGACTGTAAATAATTTTCCGAATGTGTTTCCTGACATAGCACGCTATTGTATATGGGAACGTCGATGCCGTACATGTTGATATAATATCCAAGTACGATTAAATAAAGAGGATCATAGTCCATTATCTGCCAAGTTCAATTGAGTCTTACTTCTGTTTCTCCGTGTCATAAACATCAATAAAGCCATCTACATTAGGCATTTTTACTTTCGGTAATGATATTGCATTCATCACCGCATCCCTGGCAATCAATTGATTCAAATAGAGCAAATAGGCCGTCACCGCATAGACCTCATTATCCGTTAACGAGCCCGGTGCCGGCATCGGCATCGAACGTCGCACCACATCAAACACCGTCGTCGCATAAGGCCAGTAACTCCCTATCGTTTGCTCCGGATATTCACTGCTTAAACTCATTTGCGCACCAGCAAGTTGATCTGCTGTTGCCCCCAGCCCATTCTCACCATGACAAACCATACACTTTTGTTGATAGAGCGTTTCTCCGTCTGCAACACTGCCCTCGCCTTTGGGTAATCCTTCACCATCAGGAAAGACGCTGATGTCCCATAGGACTATTTTTTCAAGCGTAACTGAACGTCCCAGTCCCGGGCCTTGAGGTGTTTCAGCGAATACGGGATTAATCCCAATCGCTATCAATACTGATATTAGAAGTGTCTTTTGCTGTGTCATCTTTTTCATAAACGTGTGATACGAAACCATCGGTGTCGACGTTCCATCGTGTGATGGCGTTGTAGTGAAAGAAACCATGACGACCTCGTTCTTTGACTAAGGTCTTGCGCTCCGGTTGCACATAACCGGTTTCATCTGTCGCACGGCTCATTAGTACCGCCTGTGTGCCATCCCAATGCCAGGGTAATCGAAACCGCGTCAAAGCACGGTCTAAAACAGGTTCTTGTAATTCTGCTTCTGCCCATGTGTTACCGCCATCGGCAGACACGTCAACTTGACGAATCTTGCCACGGCCTGACCAAGCCAGGCCAGTCAGTTGATATAAGCCTTTTTCTTTTAATAGCATGTGTGCCGAAGGTGAGGTGATTAATGATTTTGCCTCGATTGGAAAGGTAAACATTCTCGCCTTGCCGGAGTCTTGTAACTCGGTGTATTTCGAGGTTTCATTACGTGCCATCACCGGACGATTGGTGATTTTTAATCGTCGCAACCATTTCACATTTAGCACGCCTTCCCAGCCAGGAACAATTAAACGTAGGGGATAGCCGTTCTCTGGACGTATGCGTTCACCGTTTTGATAGAGTGCGAGAAAGGCATCATCCAGTGCTTTTTCTATCGGTATCGACATTTGCATGGCAAACGCATCAGCACCTTCCGCAATTATCCACTTTGCTTTCTTTCTTAAACCGACTTCATCTAATAAAACAGACAGTGGCACGCCGGTCCATTCACTACCAGATACCATGCCATTGAAGTAACCGGCTTCGGCTTGTGCCGGTTGTTTGTTCCAGCCGGCATTGCTGTTACCCCCACATTCGATAAAACAGATTTTAGACTGCATCGGATAACGCAATAAATCATCAATGCTAAAAATTAAGTCTTGCTTCACCAGACCATGGATTAACAGGCGATGTGCTTTCGGGTCAATTTGCGGTACACCGTTGTGGTGACGTTCGTAATGAAGGCCGTTCGGGGTGATGCTGCCTTCCATTAAGTGTAATGGTGTCCAGGAAACACCATTACCGGAAACAAGTTCATTCGGCGAAGGATAACGTACCACGTTATCTTCAAAGCTTGAGGGGGTGCCATAGATTGAAAAGGGTTTGCCGGGCTCGCGCATCCACGGCAACTTATCCGGCTCGATGTTGGGCTGTGTTGCTGATTTAGCTGTTGCTAACGAGGCTGTTGATGCCAGTGTGGTTATCGCCCCAAACTGTAGGCCTTTCTTTAAAAACAACCGTCGATCGAGTAAGCCATTGCCAGCAACCTGATTTGCGTCAAGATTCAGTTCCTTGCTGCCAGACCCTGCCATTACACTGCCCCGTTTTTTATTTTTGTTGCTTTAACTTTTAGTAGTATAAATGCTAAATTAGTTTCCGACAGAAACATTATATTCCGTATATTTTTTTAAATTAAGCTAGATCGCTTTTATTCAACAAAAATACACCGTCACCACCATTCTCAAACTCCAACCAAATAAAAGGAAGATTAGGATATTGCTCAATTAATGCCTCTTTACTATTACCCACTTCAACAGCCAGAACACCACCTTCATTTAGATAAGCCGAAGCTTGTTTCAAAATTTGTCCGACTAACTCCAGTCCATTGTCGTTCGCTTCCAGCGCATGATTCGGTTCATGCAAATATTCTTCTGGTAAAGACTGCATTTCATCATGTCCTACATAGGGTGGATTACTGATCATTAAATCATATTTTTTTCCTTCGAGTTGCTCAAACAAATTGGATTTAATCACATGTACTCTTTCATCTAGCTCATGCAAGGAAACATTTTTATTTGCAACTTCAATAGTATCATCATCAATATCAACAGCATCAACAACAGCATCAGGAAACTCATAGGCACAAGCAATTGGAATGCAGGCACTGCCTGTTCCTATATCTAGAATTGATTTAACCTGATGATAAGCTATCCAGGGCATAAATTGAGACGTGATTAATTCTGCAAAGGGTGAACGTGGTATTAATACCCGTTCATCAACATAAAATTGTTGTCCGGCAAACCAGGCCTGATTAACAAGATAGGCAACAGGTATACGTTGATTAATCCGCTGCTCAATCAAGTGCTCTATTTGTTCAAGTAAACTCTGTTCTATCGGCTTATCTAAAATTTCTTCATCACAATCAAATTCAAGGCTGGCTGCTGTCATCACTAGATAAAAAGCTTCATCGAGCGCATTGTCAGTGCCATGACCGTAATATAGATCGGATTGCTTGAATTGTTTTTCGGTACGCTGAATCAATTCACGTACACTGATTGAACTTTGCACAATGAGTTATTGAAGTGCGGTATAGCCGGGGATATTCTCGAAATCAACTTCATCAATTTGATTTTTACCAAGATGTTTATTGGCATATTCAAGATAGATTTTTTCATTCATAAAAATATCGAATAGATCAGCATCAACATGATTATCTAGTTTCATCTGCCCCAGTATTTTTAATGACTGTGATAAGCTCATTGCTTTTTTATACGGTCTATCACTGGCAGTGAGAGCTTCAAATACATCAGCAATAGCAATCATTCTTGCCTGCACTGACATTTCCTGCTTTTTTAATTTATTCGGATAGCCTGTGCCATCCATTTTTTCGTGATGGCCACCGGCAAACTCAGGTACTCGACTAAGGTGCTTAGGATAAGGTAAAGACTCA
>CAYTIZ010000113.1:0-7619 GCA_964437885.1 uncultured Enterobacteriaceae bacterium | reverse complement strand
TACCGGTATTGGAAAATGTTTCCTTAAAGATACATGAGGATGAGTTCATCGGTATTATCGGGCCTAATGCTAGCGGCAAAAGTACCTTGCTTAAACTCATGCTTGGTTTGTTAGAGCCAGATAAAGGGTCGATTAAAAAAAATAATTATGATTGCCAGCATCACTGCCATCATATTGGTTATGTTCCTCAGCATGTTAGTTTTGCTCGAGACTTCCCCATAACTGTAGAAGAAGTTGTGATGATGGGGCATATTTCATCAGCATCACGATTTTTTAAATTTAATAAAGATGAGATTTCTAGCGCAAAACAAGCTATGCAAGCATTGGAAATCGAGGGTATTGCTAAACGTCAGATCGGTGCGTTGTCAGGCGGTCAGTTACAACGAGTATTAATTGCTCGAGCATTAGTATGCAAACCTAATATTTTGATCCTGGACGAACCAACATCAAATGTTGATATGCGAGCGGAAGAAGATATTTTTGCACTGTTAAAAAATTACAGTGAACATATGACGATTATTGTTGTCTCGCACGACATCGCTTTTATTTCAGGTTATGTCGATCGTGTCGCCTGCTTAAATCGCACTCTTGTTTGTCATGATACGGAATCAATCAGCGGCAAGATGATTGAGGAATTGTATGACGCTCCAGTAAAAATGATTCACCACCATCATTAATTATGAGTGAATTTTTCACAGCATTAGGTGAATATACGTTTTTACAAAATGCAGTTATTGCTTGTCTATTGGCGAGCATTGCTTGTGGTGTCATTGGTAGTTATGTGGTGGTCAAAAAAATAAGTTTTCTGACTGGTGGTATAGCGCACTCGGTTTTGGCTGGCATGGGCATGGCTTATTTTTATAATGCTTCACCAATTATGGGTGCCATGGCTGCTGCAATTTTTTCAAGCATATTAATTGGCTGGATTAATCTTCATTGGAAAGAAAATGAAGATGTATTAATCGCTGCTTTTTGGTCAGCAGGAATGGCAATAGGAATATTGTTTTTATCTCGCACGCCCGGTTATAACGTAGATTTAATGAGTTACTTATTTGGCAATATATTATTGATTACGGCTGATGATTTATGGTTAATGCTATTGCTGGATATTCTGGTATTAACTGTTGTATTAATTTATTACAAACAATTTCTTGTTAGTGTCTTTGATGAAGAATTCGCAAGGCTACGAGGAATTAACACTGAGTTTTTCTATATCCTGCTATTGTGTTTAATATCCATAACAATTGTTATTTTGATTCAACTGGTTGGTTTAATATTGGTTATTGCACTTTTGACACTGCCTGCTGCAATTGCAAATCAATATGTCGCTTCCTTATATAAAATGTTTTTTCTTTCGGCTGTAATCTGCGCGATCATTAGCATAAGTGGCGTTGCAATTTCATATGAGCCAGATTTCCCGACAGGCTCGGTAATAGTTTTATTGGCCTGCACTTCCTATTTTATTTCGGTTTTTATAAAACAGTTTCTTAACAAGAAATCATAGCCATGTTTCTATTATTTATTGCGTCTTGCCTTACTAGCATTTGCTAATATTTTTAAAAGTTCAACCGTGTCATCCCAACCTAGACAAGCATCGGTGATACTTTGGCCATAGACTAAATCCTGGCCAGGTTTTGCATCTTGTCTTCCTGCAATTAAATGGCTTTCAATCATAGTGCCAATAATTCGTTTATCACCATTTGCAATTTGTTCAGCAACAGCCTTACCTACATCGATTTGTGCATCATGTTGCTTTTTGCTATTAGCATGGCTTAAATCAACCATGATATTTGCTGTCAAATTTGCAGCTTCCAATTCCTTGGAAACTTTGTCGATGTTTTCTGCATCATAATTTGGTTCTTTGCCACCTCGTAAAATGATATGGCTATCAGGATTTCCTGTTGTAGAAAAAATAGCAGCATTACCTTCTTTTCTAAGTGAAAGAAAATTATGTGGTCGTATTGCTGCACCAATTGCATCTACAGCAATTCTGGTTGTGCCGTAGGTTCCGTTCTTGAATCCTACCGGGCATGATAGACCTGATGCCAGTTCCCGGTGAACTTGGCTCTCGGTTGTTCTGGCACCAATGGCTCCCCAACTAATTAAGTCAGTGACATACTGTGGCGTAATCAAATCAAGATATTCAGTCGCCGCAGGCACCCCCATTTGATTCAGGTCAAGCAGGAGTTGTCTGGCTAAACGTAATCCTTTATTGATGTTATAACTATCGTCCAGATCAGGATCATTAATCAGTCCTTTCCAGCCAACAGTTGTGCGTGGTTTTTCAAAATAAACACGCATGATAATGAGCAGATCATCTGAATATTGATCAATCAAAGGTTTTAATTTATTCGCGTATTCATGTGCTGCATCAACATCATGGATAGAGCAGGGACCAGTGATCACTATTAAGCGTTTATCTTGTCCATGCAATATGTCATGAATAGCATTTCGTGTGAATACCGTGGTTTTAGCTGCCTCTTCAGTTACTGGAATCTCTTCACAAATTACAGCTGGAGAGGTGACCGACTTAATTGATTCGATCCTTAAATCATCAGTTATATAATTCATAGCGTTATTTATTGTTATATTATGTGTTTTAACCAGCAGGCCAGCTGAATGCACGACCTGCAAGAATATGTATGTGTAAATGAAACACAGTTTGTCCTGCTTCCTCGCCATTATTTATTACGAGACGGAATGCGTCGGCATAACCTTGTTGTCGAGCAATTTCTCCTGCTTTAAGCAAAAGATGACCTAATAGAGATTGATCAGATTCTGTGGCATCTGCGACTTTTATTATAGTCTGTTTAGGAATAAGCAAAATATGTACAGGTGCTTGTGGCTTTATATCTCGAAATGCGAGACATAAATCATCCTCATAAACAATATCTGCCGGTATTTCACGGTTAATAATTTTACTAAATAATGTTTCCGTCATAGTCTTTCTCTATTTCTGAATTAATTTTGGAAAATCGCGAGCAGCGATTATAGCGTCAAATAACTGAGAATAAACAGTTTTGGCCGATCTGGTAAATTCTATGAGTGCTTTTATCGCAGAAAATAAGTGGAATGGTTTCCAAAATAATTTGATTTTGAATGGAACATTATCTGAGGAAGTGGTTCATCAAAGATTGAGAATGCATTCGGTTTATTTGCATTGTAGCTAAATGTCGTGCCTACCCCTGCAAACGAAGGTGATGTTGAGTAACTTGCCTGACGGACATCAAACTTTTTGATTAATTCTTTCTCAAGTATTTGAGCGCGTGATTTATTTAACGCCAATAGAATATTTTTTGTTACGAGTTCAGGTTGGTCAAGATGAACAATATGACCACTTTTGTATGCGAGAAAATGATCCGAGTGTACCCCAATATTCTCCATGTCATTTTGTAATTTGGTCCATTGTTGTTCGCGTCGATTGCCGAGTTCATCTTCAGGCCAAACACGCTTGCCTCGAGTAATGATAACGACGGGAAATTCATGTGGAGGCTGATGGCTGCGCGCCGCGAGTTGTTGCGCACTAATTTCCATATGATCCATTTCATTTGTTAGCGTGCTTATTGACTTCATAGACGACATTAATATGAAAGCCATTCTCTTTTTTTCACGGGGATAATTATCCGAAATGATCGGGCGTATCAATCGAACACGAATACTATTTTTATACCTCATAACTGGAGAGTCTGTCTCAACACGTTTGAATTCTTCAGTATTAAATTGTTGCGGATGTGATGAATCGATTAACACTAGTCCGGCAGTAAGTTCAGGGTATTCACTGGCAAAGTAACGAACGTTATAACCACCGAAAGAATGCCCGACGAGTAGATAAGGCCCCGGTATTCTCGCTTCCATTAATAATGTTTTAAGTTCTTTTACGATGCGTGCTGTTGTTCTGGGTCTTGGTCCGGGGTCACTCCAGCCATAACCAGCGCGGTCATAACTACAAATTCTGACATCATTCGATAAGTTATTTTGTATCTTGAACCATTCCAGAGAGAAGCCACCAATTCCAGAATCAATAATGATAGAAGGTGTTCCTTTGCCTACGCAGTTTATGTGTAAACGATGCGTTCCTACATTTATTAACTCACCCGGATAAGGTATATTTCTTGCCAGCGCGTTGTTTGTGAGTGTGAGGCTGGCGATAATAAGCAACGATAGAATCAGTATAGAATGCTGAACATTCAGTTTTCTTCCTTTATTCCTAATAATCATCATTACTTTCTCCCTTAATTCCATGCAGGAGGCTCATGAGCCTCTTTGTTTCGAGGAGCATTACAAGTATTAGCGACATTCCTAGTCTTGGACTTAAACAATAATAGTGATTTATCCAAATAAAATATCAGCAATACATGCTAAATATCAGTCACAATTATTGAAAAGCAATAGCTATGCCATACTATGCAATATTAATTTTATATGAAAATCATATAGTTACCTATAATAAAGTATTTGGGGGAGGCAGGTTTTTGCACTAAATTGGCAAATAGTTCGCAATGCAGCAAGATTGATGCAATTTACAGATGAATTCCTTGTCTCAATCTTCATACTAGTGTTAGTGCTTCCTGAGATATGGATAAGCAATTTATAACATTAATAGTGTGCTAATTGAATAAAATACCGGGAAATTGCCGTTTTTATTTAGTCTAGCCTAAGTATTTAACCGTTTATTTAAAGGTAAAATGAATAGATGAACAAACGTCATTACATTTTTTTAATTCCACTCTTGTTTTTATGCGGTGCGTTATTGTCTTGCCAATCCACGAAGACGCCATTACAAGTTAGTGATCATTTCTGGCTAGGTATTCAGACAAAAAATGTGGCGTTGGTGAAAAAATATAGTTTAGTTAATTCAATTGATGAGTCTGAAGATATAGCGCAGTTTGAAAATGTAACAGCCGCTACTTTCGGTAAAATAATTATTGACGGTGATTTGGCTAAAGTAGAAACAAACGTGACGATGCCGTCAAATGAAAAAACCTTTGATATTACCTTGCAGACATACCTAGAGAACAATAATGATGTCTGGAAAGTGAATTACAGAAAAACGGTACTTCAGTTAGAGATCAACCGGAATATGGCAGAAGTATTTGGTGATATTGAAGAGATTACAGCAGAGATGACTGAAGAAATAGAAGAATCAGTTGAAGCAATTAAGGAAAAGATCGTTCCTGAGATCAAATCTCAAATTGAACATGCGAAAAAAGAATTATTGGAGAAGCTTCCTGAATTGAAGGATATATTTGATGAATTCCTGCATGAGTTGGGAAAATCTCTTGAGGAATTAATACCACCGCCTGAAGAAGAGGCGAAAACACAGGAGACCTGAGCTTATCGGTAAGCAATTTACCTAATCAGGGCTATTTACACCCACATGTATTTTCTTTAACCTAGTCTTAGTTTTTAAGTCCAAATCAAAAGGGGAGTGGGCTATGTTAAAAGTATTCTGGTTATTTCTATCATTGATTTTTATATCAATAAATTCGTATGCTGTTGAACCTGTGCTGGATCAGCAGGGCATGTTTTATTTTAGTATGACATTTGATGCAGGACAGCCTACAAAGACAGAGCATGATTTTGGCTTCAGGCTTGACAGGTCATTAGTTCAGCCAGGTGAAACCATGACTATGCAGCAATTAGCAGACAAGCCCGCTGTATTTAATCTAAAAATGAATAATAATGGTTTAAAGGCATTCGAACTTAATGGTGTCGATTATTCAACGGAATACTATGTTTCTCGTGCGGAAGGTGAGGAAGTGGAAGCTCAGCCAAAAAAGGCAGTTGATATTCCTGTGGGTGTAATCGTTGGCGTTCTAATTGGCACAGTCGCCATTGCTTCAGGTTTTTAGAAATATCTAAATAAAAAAGTTTATTAAGAAGAAGGTAGTGTCTATGACAGTGCACTGTTTTTTTTCGGAAAATGCTGGATACGGTAGATTAGAGCCCCTGGCTAAAGGATTTGAGCGAGACTGGGCATTAAAAACTAGAGTTCGCATAGTACCACCATCAGTCTTATGCAGCAGTTAATTTACTCCACATACTTATAGTTTCTTTTAATTTTTTTCTATCAACAGGTTTGGAGATGTAATCATCCATGCCATGGTTGATGCACTTTCCCCGGTCGCCTTCGATGGCATTTGCCGTCATTGCAATGATGATCTGATGTTTATCACTGCCTTTTTCATTCTTACGAATAGTCGTTGTTGCCTCATAACCGTCCATCATCGGTATCTGATAATCCAACAAAGCAATATGAAACGGATCGTATGCAGCGACAGCGACATTCATGCTTTCAAGTGCCGCCTTTCCTGAGTTGACGGATTCCACTCGTATCTTTCAGCTATTGAGATAAGCACAAAAAATCTCACGATTAAGCTGATTGTCATCAACAACCAATACACGTAGTTCACTGAAGTCTATATGCGGAATTGAACTGCTTTCTTTCTCGATAGACCGAGGCAGCTGCAGTGTGAAACAAAATGTAGAACCTTTACCCAAGGTGCTATCAACACTCAACTCACCGCCCATCATTTCTACCAGTTGTTTACTGATGCTGAGTCCGAGACCGGTGCCACCGTATTTACGTGTGGTTGAGGTATCGGCTTGCGAGAATGAATCAAATAACGTCTTCTGAGCATCATCACTAATACCAATGCCGGTATCTACAATCGAAAAACGCAGTTCTGCTTCTTCTTCATTTTGTTGCAGGCATTCAAGTTCAATTAGAATATAACCCCCGCTGGTAAACTTAATGGCATTGCCGGCGAGGTTCATCAAGATTTGGCGCAAGCGACCGGGATCGGCGATGAAGTGTCGTGGCGTGTCCGGGGCATAGTGCACAATCAATTCAATATCTTTCTCCTTACATTTTGACTGTAATAATTCCGCTACTTCCAATACGGCAATCTGTAGATCAAACGGGATGAGTTCGATATTCAGTTTGCCGGCTTCTATTTTAGAAAAGTCGAGGATGTCATTAATAATGCCAAGTAGGGCATTACCAGATGACTGGATTGTATTGATATAGTCAAGTTGCTCTTGATTAAGCTTGGTATCTATCAGGATTTGACTCATGCCCAGCACACCATTCATTGGAGTACGGATCTCGTGACTCATGTTAGCGAGAAATTCGCTCTTGGCTTTTGTTGCAGCTTCGGCTTCCTCTTTGGCTTGCAGTAGCTCTTCTAATGCTTGCTTGCGCTCAGTGATGTCTCTTAATACTTCAATAACAGCAATGACATTCCCTTCTTGATCAAGTATTGGACTCGCATCAATATCGAGATAAAGATTTTTACCGGTAGTCATTTGACACCAGTTTTGTGTTCTTTTACCTTCAGGCGTGAAAGGGTGAGCTGTTTGCGTTTCATATAATTCAGAAACTTTCTCATAGCTTTTATCCAGAACTAGATCAGCTAAACAAAGTCGCTCTGTTTGATAAAATCCACGCCAGTGTTCACTTGTGCCAATAAGTTTAGATGCTTTAAGTCCTGTTAAAATTTCACAGGCTTTATTCCAGATAACGACCTTATGATCAACATTGATAACAAATGTGGGGAAATTCGGGATAATAGACAAAATGTGATGGTTTTTTCATGATTTATTAAGTAAATAATTGA
>CAYTIZ010000112.1:0-7670 GCA_964437885.1 uncultured Enterobacteriaceae bacterium | reverse complement strand
GCCGACATGCTAACGCTACATGGCGTTTACATGGAGGTTATGGCGATTGGCATGTTAATAACCGGCGCCAGCGGCATAGGTAAAAGCGAACTTGCGCTTGAGTTAATTTCTCGAGGTCATCGTTTAATTGCTGATGATGCACCGCTCTTTTCAAAAATTGCGCCCGATATTATTAATGGCACATGCCCAAAGACACTACAGGATTTTCTCGAAGTCAGGGGGCTAGGTATTATTAATGTGCGTGAATTATTTGGCGACAGTGCTATCAAGAAAAATAAATGCCTTAAATTAATTGTGCAATTACAACCCATGGATGCAAACGATCTATTGTCACTGGACCGCCTGGAAGGCAGTTATAACACGCGCAACGTATTAGACATGGATATGCCTCAAATTACTTTGCCAGTGGCGTCTGGTCGTAACCTGGCTATCATGGTGGAATGCGCTGCGCGCAACCACATTTTACGTGCCGGTGGTTATAATGCATCGGAGATATTTGCAAAACGACAAAAAAGACTGATGAAATCAGGCGAAAATTAAATGAATGAAGCAGAACGTCGACTTATTATTGTTAGCGGCTTGTCCGGAGCAGGCAAAACTGTTGTTTTAAATACGCTTGAAGACCTTTCATGTTACGCTATTGATAACCTCCCTGTTAGTCTGCTCAATACATTAATAGAACAATTCTCCGAAGAAGATAATAATCTTGCCAGACAAATCGCCATTGGTATTGATGCGCGAAATAGCCATGATGATTTTTCATTTCTTCCCAAAACGATCACGTCGTTGCGAAAACAGAATATACCAACTGAATTAATTTTTATTGAAGCTAATGACGATGTTTTAACCAAACGTTTTAGCGAAACTCGTAGAAAACATCCGCTTTCTTCAGACTTGATTTCATTAAGTGATGCGATAAAACATGAGCGAAAAATTATTGGCGCACTTGCCGAAACCGCCGATCTTGTTATCGATACCAGCCATATGCAATTACATGAGTTACGCGATATTGTTCGCGAACGTATTGCTCGGCGAGCGAAAGCAACTCTCTCTTTACAGTTCATGTCTTTTGGATATAAAAATGGAATACCGAAAGATGCAGACTTTGTTTTTGACTTAAGATGTCTTCCCAATCCTTACTGGGAAAAAAACTTACGCCAATATTCAGGCAAGGATCAACCTGTCATTGATTTTTTATCAAAACAAGACAGCGTTGAACAAATGCTAAATGATGTCGAACATTTTCTTGAACGTTGGGTGCCGCAATTTGAAGCAAACAACCGTAGTTATTTAAGTATTGCCTTCGGCTGTACTGGCGGGCATCATCGTTCTGTATTTATCACAGAGCAACTTGCCGCTAAATTTAGAGGCACAAACAGGCAAGTTATTATTAGGCACCGGGATTTATAAAAATGAGCGTAGGTATTTTAATTGTTTCGCATGAGGGCATAGGAGAGTCCCTGCTTGATGCTGCGAATCATATGATTGAGAACAACCCATTAAAAGTAAAACTTCTTTCGGCAAGCCGAAGCTGTGATCCAGACAAATTACTTGAAACAGCAAGTTCATTACTTGGCGAACTCGATCAAGGGGATGGTATTTTGATTTTAACCGATCTACTAGGATCAACGCCAAGCAACATTGCGCACCGACTATATAAATATACGAAGGCAAATATAGTTACCGGCATAAACCTGTCTATGTTAATCAGGCTCTTTAATTATCCGGGCTTGAATCTGGCTGATATAACAGAAAAAGCCTATAGCGGCGGAATTGATGGCATCACTATTAACATCGGTGAAACGCAAAATGAATCGTAAAGAAATTACCATCGTTAATAAACTCGGATTACATGCGCGTGCAGCGGCTAAATTTGTTCAGCTTGCATCAGGTTTTCAAGCTGAAATAAACGTGCGTTCTGGCGAAAAAGAAGTTAGCGGGAAAAGCATCATGGGAATTATGATGTTGGCAGCGGGAAAAGGATCAAGTATAGAAATCAAGACAATAGGCGCGGATGAAGACAAGGCGATGGCGGCATTAGAATCATTAATCAACAATAAGTTTGGCGAAGACGAATGACCATATCTATTCAAGGCGTCAGCGTTTCTCGCGGAATAGCCATTGGTCCGGTTCATATCATTCAACACGATCAGCTTGATGTTCATGAATATACTATACGGAGAACAAAAGTCGAAAATGAACTTTCACGTTTTAATGATGCGATGGCTAATGCACGCCAGCAATTACGTGTTATACGCGATCATATTCCAAGCTCAACATCGGTAGATATTTCTGCCTTCATAGATACACATATATTAATGCTCGAAGATAATGTATTAACAGAAGAGCCTAAACGAATTATTAAAGAACGCCTGTGTAACGCGGAGTGGGCACTTAAATTACAGCGTGATGCATTAGTTGACGTCTTTGATGAAATGGAAGATGCCTATCTCAGCACTCGACGAGATGACGTTGATCATGTAGTGAACCGGATATTGCGACTCCTGTTGAAACAGAAACCTTTATTGCATGAAGCGCTTGACGAACATTTAAAGAACCGCATTATTCTGGCAGATGACCTAACGCCCGCAGATACTGTGCTAATGCAGCATTATGGCATCGCTGCGTTTGCAACAGAATTTGGCGGGCCCACTTCGCATACTGCCATTCTTTCCAGAAGCCTGGGCATCCCTGCTATTGTTGGTTTACATAATGCCCGGCGCTATATAAAAAATAATGATATAGCTATTATCGACGGCACTACCGGCACAGTGTTGATTAACCCTGATAAATCAATACAACATTATTATGGAAAGAAACAAAAAGAAGTAAAACGTTATTACTACTCGTTGGGAAAACTTAAAAATACCCGCGCTGAATCAATCGACGGTATTGCTGTTGAGCTTATGGCAAATATTGAACTGCCTAAAGACCTTGAAACATTAAGAGATGTTGGCGCAAAAGGCGTTGGCTTATACCGAACTGAATTTCTTTACATGAATCGTGAAACGCCGCCAGATGAAGAAGAGCATTTTGAAAGTTACATGGGCGTGCTTAAAACCTTGCGTGGTTTACCATTAACAATTCGCACACTTGATTTAGGTGCTGACAAACAGATGGATGGAGCAGGCAAACAAACTGGCCCGATCAAATCTAATCCGGCATTGGGTTTACGTGCAATAAGATTATGCTTAAAAGAGCCCGAGCTCTTCCGTCCACAATTACGTGCCATGTTAAGAGCATCCGCACATTCCACGATACGAATATTAATCCCGATGCTGACCAATACACAGGAAACGCAACAGGTTCTACAAATGATCGACGATCTGAAAGCAGCGCTTGATAGTGAATCAATTGATTACGATCCTGAAATAAAAATTGGCGGCATGATTGAAGTACCTGCTGCAGCTATTTGTGCAGATATCTTTGCTAAAAAACTGGATTTTCTCTCTATAGGAACAAACGATTTAATCCAATATACCATGGCAATCGATCGTGTTAATGATGAGGTTAACTACTTGTATGACCCCTTGCATCCAGCTGTACTGCGATTAATTCAGACAACAATAAAGGCTGGAAAAAAGGCCGGGATACCCGTGGCCATGTGTGGTGAAATGGCGGGAGAAATAGAACATACCCGCTTATTGCTTGGTTTAGGCTTAAGAGAATTTAGCGTTCACCCAGCATCGATGCTGGAAATCAAAAAAATCATAAACGGCACAGACATTAGTGAGCTGCATAGTTTAATAAAAAATGTACTTAATGCATCAAGCGGTGCCGAAATAAAGATGCTGCTCCAACAAAACCAGGCTGAAACAATTTAATGCTTTTCATGCGGTTTTAGCATTGCACGGCGAGCACTGATAGACTCTCGTTCATAAACCAGATATTAATTATGGACGAGACCACACAACAAGAAACTGAGCTATCCTCAATCGACTCATTTCATGAGGCGTTGGATAAGGACGATCTCGATCTCGCCGGCAACATAATAGCTACTCTACACCCTTCAGAAATTGCGGACATTATAGAAAGCATACCAAGTCGGCACCGCGATTGCGTCTGGCAGCTAATAGATAGCGAACTTGAAGGTGACGTTCTTTCGCACATGCAAGATGCCGTGCGAACAGAGTTCCTCGAACAGATGCATCCGGATGAAGTTGCTGATGCTACAAAAGATTTAGAAGCCGATGATGTCGCCGATATTTTACAAGACTTACCTGAGGACGTTGCGGACACCGTTCTGCGTTCCATGGATGAACAAAACCGCGAACGACTTTCATTTGTACTAACTTATCCGGAGGATACTGCCGGCGGCTTGATGAACATCGACGTTGTTTCTGTACGTGCCGATGTTACATTGGATGTGGTTGCTCGCTACCTGCGTTTAATGGGGGAAATTCCTGAAAAAACAGATAATCTTATGGTTGTTGATCGCGACAATCATTATCTTGGCATTCTTGCATTGACTGAATTATTAATTCGAGATCCGGAAACATCTGTCGGTGAATGGATGGAAGAAGAGTCTTATCTTTCTGTAAGCACGCCAACTACCGAAGTAGCCAAATTATTTGAACAACGAGACTTGCTTTCTGCTGCTGTCGTTGATGACGAAAACCACTTGCTTGGCCGTATTACTATCGATGATGTTGTCGACGTTATCCAGGAAGAAGCCGAGCACGTTGTAAGAAGCATGGCAGGCCTGAGTGACGAGGACATGTTTTCACCTGTTATCGCCAGCACAAAACGCCGGGCAATATGGTTGGGCATAAATTTAATGACCGCCTTCATGGCAGCCTGGGTTATTGGGCGCTTTGAAGATACGATACAAGAACTCGTTGCGCTTGCTGTACTTATGCCCGTCGTTGCCGGCATGGGCGGCATCGCCGGAAGCCAAACGCTGACTATTGCGATAAGAGGTATTGCATTAGGGCAAATCGTTAAAACCAATATCAAGCCATTAATAATAAAAGAACTCACCGTCGGCATACTCAACGGTATCATCTGGTCATGCGTGGTCGCAGTTATAGTTATCGCATGGTTTGATAACGCCTATCTCGGTTTGATTATTGGCATATCAATGATCATCAACCTCGTGATAGCTGCGCTAGCAGGAGCAACCATACCAATGATGCTTAAACGTTATGGCATCGATCCGGCGATAGCGGGCGGGGTGATATTAACAACAATAACCGATGTTGTCGGGTTTATGACGTTTTTGGGATTAGCAACGATCTTTCTTATTAATTAAATAAGATTTTTTAAGTTCAAACTTCAACTTTTTATACTTCCATTCTTATTAACTTTTTTATTTCGTCTAATGACGAGTCACTTCTTTTTGCGTGGCCAAAAAGAACTAACGAAGAAAAAGGCCACCCGAAATGTCATGGCCTACGGCTCCCTTCGCAAGTCATCAGTTATACACGGTCCGCGCAGACACAACATCCATGTTGTGACTACGCTCAATTGTATGTCCTATACAATTGACCCTATAACTAATCACTTACTCAGCATGACAAAACGGGAACTTTTAAAACGCTCATCATCAAAGTGCCCCTTAACCCCTAGTTAGCTATCAAAAAATGCCGAGGCAACTTATCGCAATATATGTGAAAATAAACATATTTATGAATTCTAGGGCAATAGATGAAATTTAATCGAGATATCAATGAGTTAGAGAAAAATGCCATTTTGTGGTGGCCTGAACACCTGAATCAAGCAAATGCAGCAATTAGCGTCATTCCCAAGTTATTGAAAACCCAAGATGATTTCTTGAAAATTATCTCGCTTTCAAAGAAAAACCCATATCAAGTATTTGATCTTCTTGATGCTTCTAAATTTCCAGCCAATTTATTCCTAAAACATCTATGTGTTCTAGCTGACTATGGTGGTGAACCAATACAAAGGCTTGGTAGAGCTTTTTCCTCAATTTTTCAATCTGGAAAGAACAAGCACTCCATAGCATTTTCATGGGATTCAAATAATTATTCTTATGATTTTAAATGTCTTCCAATTCGTGGCCTTGGTAACAAAAAACTCTTTATAGATGGTGAAGGTTTAATTGAGGCAAAACAGCTATCCGATCTATATAGAGACATGATTATTCTATTGATGTTTGGTTCAACATCAACGGTTAATGAAGAAGCGGGGCTAGTAACTTGTGAGATTGGCACGTTACTAGGGAAAACAGAAATTTTAGAAAAATATGTTAAAGAACGCTATATAAACGTAAGCCGTATAACAGGCGGCGCGACTGCAAATTCATTAGGTCAACTTGCCCAACAAGAAATTATAAAATATTTATCCCAATCATTAGGCGAAAACTATCGTGTAATCAGTAATGGTTATATTGCATTAGATGGATATGAAAAAGAAAGCGGCATGCCTTTTGATATAGTTGTTGAAAACGGGGATAAGAAAGCAGGAATAGAGGTTAGCTTTCAAGTTACAACAAATAGCACAATTGAACGAAAAGCAGGGCAAGCAGCAGACCGCATGAATCTTATGCGCTCAAATGGCTATAAAATTGCTTACGTTTTAGATGGTGCGGGTAATTTTCAGAGAACATCAGCCATATCAACTATTTGTGCCAACAGTGACTGCACAGTCGCTTATTCAAATCAAGAGTTCGATACTCTTTCACAATGGATAAGTGAAACACTTGATTAAATTTATTGATCTATTTGCTGGCACCGGCGGCATACGGCTTGCAATGGAGCAAGCCTGCTTAGAGCTTGGAATAAATACAAAATGTGTATTTAGTTCTGAAATAGATAAAGATGCTTCTGCATCTTATGAATTAAATTTTGGAGAAAACCCTTACTCTGATATTAAAGAAGTTAATAAATTCCCTGATTTTAATTTTTTGTTAGCAGGGTTTCCATGTCAATCATTTTCGTATGCAGGGAAAAGAAAGGGCTTTGGTGACACCAGAGGAACACTTTTTTTTGATGTCGAAAGAATTCTAAATCAAAAAAAGCCTGATTATTTTTTACTGGAAAATGTGCGGGGGTTGATTACTCATGATAAAGGGAGAACTTATCAAACAATTAAAGAAAAATTAGAGGCTATTGGATACTCCGTTAAGTATCTTCTATTAAACTCTAGTAATTATGATGTTCCGCAAAACAGGGTGAGAATATATATTCTTGGCGTAATGAACAGAGAATTAAATCTTACCTTAAATAGTGATCTTGGTGCTGCTGATACACATAAATTCAAATTAAATTCAGAAAATTTACAGGCATCATTATTTGAAGAGAATAAAAGAAAACCTAAAACAGTTAAAGACATATTGGAGGAAAATCCAGATTCTAAATATATTTGTTCCCTAGGTTTTACAAGCAAACTTAAAAAATTAATCGGTGGTGATTTTACACAGCTTAATGGGTATAGATTGATAGACTACCGAGGAGGGAAATCATTACACTCATGGGAGTTAGGAGTAAAAGGTGTTTGCACCCTTAGCGAAATAGAGTTCATGAACCTTCTTATATCGAACCGTAGAAAGAAAATATTTGGTATACATCAAGATGGTAAGCGTTTAACTAGGGAACAAATTGAAACTTTTTATAATTCTAAGGATTTTGACAACATTACATCATCACTCATCAATAAAGGCTATTTAAGTTGTTATGATGGTCAATATAATCCTGTCTGTGGAAATATGT
>CAYTIZ010000111.1:0-7733 GCA_964437885.1 uncultured Enterobacteriaceae bacterium | reverse complement strand
GCCGTTTCAAGAAACAATCCGGTCAATTTTTTTAATATATTGGCTTTATGAATAATGGTGATCTTTTTACGATTATTTTTAATGGCATAGTCAAATGTATATTTTGCAATTCGACGGCAACCGGAACGGGTAATGATGCCAGAAGCTTCTGCAACTGCCCTAGGGTCATCATCAATCGGAATGTAATGTTCAACGCCAACATAAAGTCCTTCTGTGTTTTCTCGTATCAGTACCAAATCAATCTCATCATACTTACGACGGTCATGTAGATAAGAAATGGCTGGGCGTACATTGGCATAAAGTTTAAATTCTTCTCTAAGACGTACATTCGCTGAACGAAAACCTTCGCCTATGGGTGTTTCCAGTGGTGCTTTTAAAGCAAGTTTCGTTTTGTGGATATTATCGATCATTGCTTCGGGAAGGGGGTCGCCAAATTCTTCGAAAGCGGACATGCCGGCCTTAAATCGATGCCATTCGAATTTAGCACCGAGTGCTTCCAGAATTTCTACGGTTGAGTCGAGTATTTCTGGCCCGATACCATCGCCTTCTATTAATGTTGCTGGTGTGGTTTTAATGATGGCTCTCCCTATATGTTCTTTTTCATTCTAAAACTACCCGTTTTAGAATATTGAATTAAATAATATTACAGACTGTTATTTAGTACTGCATTTTTTTTGGAATCAACCGTTCTTGTATCTACTCCGTTGCCCTTTGGTGGTGTTATTAAATCATTTAATATTTCTGCGGTTTCATTTAACAATATATCGATTGGATCGTCTTCTTCGTTTTCATCAGATGCCGTAATATCAACATTGTCATTGATATCGATGTCTTCCAATGGTGGCAGTCCTTTTTCAACACGCATTGCATTTTGTATCTCTTTTTTTGCAGTTAATATTTTTTTTCGTTCTGCTTTACGAGTACTTTCCAGTAATGAAATTTCTTTTCTATCACTGGCTTCACGCTTTAAATACATGTCATCCATTAACAACTGGAATAATTTATTTTTCTTTATTCGTTTTTCATGTTCTTTTTTTGCTATTTTAAAGCTATCAATGGGTGCGCTTGCAGGATAATATCTGGCTGGTTTTACCTGAGCCCAGGGCAAAGCATTCTCATAAGCGCGTTCTCCCTGATCAGAAGAATCTTCTGCTGTTGGAAAAACAATATCGGGAATCACGCCTTTATACTGGTTGCTGCCACCGCTAACTCGAAAGAACTGAGCGATAGTGGTTTTGAGTCGCCCATGGTCGACGTCGTTTTCTTTAATGAAACGATTCAAGTCAATGATGTTTTGTACTGTGCCCTTACCAAAAGTAGGTTCGCCAATAATAATGCCTCTACGATAATCCTGGATTGCACCGGCAAAAATCTCGGAAGCTGATGCACTATTTCGGTTAACTAAAACAGCTAAAGGACCAGGGTAACTTATACCTGGTTCGGGATCGTAATTAATATCTACTCGGCCTGAAGCGTCTTTTGTTTGAACAATAGGGCCTCTATCGATAAACAAGCCGGTCAATTCCAAAGCCTCAGATAATGAACCGCCACCGTTGCCGCGCAAATCGATGATCAGACCATCTATATTTTCTTTTAGCATTGACTTGATTAATTTACGTACGTCGCGAGATGTGCTTTTGTAATCTTTTTTGCCTTCTGCTTGTGCAGCAAAATCGATATAGAAGGTGGGAAGAACAATAACACCGATACGTGTATCAGTTTCTGGAACATCAATGATACTTGAACTTGCATCCTGTTCTTCAAGTTTTATTTTATCACGTGTCATGGTTACTATTTTAGAAGGACCTTCAGAGCCAATGCCTTTAGGCAGGACTTCCAGTTTGATCACGGTACCTTTGGGACCACGAATAAGGTCGACAACATCATCCAGACGCCAGCCAATAACATCGACTATCTTTCCATCTTTGTCCTGTCCTACACCAATAATGCGGTCATCAGTACCTAGTTCGCCGCTCAAATCAGCAGGCCCACCAGTTATAACTTTGACGACTTGGGTAAAATCGTTATCACCACGTAATACCGCACCAATACCTTCTAGCGATAAACGCATACTGATATCGAAATTTTCAGAGGTGCGCGGAGAAAAATAGGCCGTATGAGGTTCTATAGAAGTTGTATAGGCATTAATAAATGATTGAAAAACATCATTCGAATTTAATTGAAAAGTACTACTACGTATCCGTTCATAACGAGCAGACAATGTTTTTTTGATTTCGTCGGTTTCTTTATCTGACAGCTTTAAATTTAGCACATCGTTTTTAACACGTTTACGCCAAAGCGCATCCAGTTCAGTTTTGTTTATAGACCAGTCATCTTCGCGGCGGTCAAATCGATAAGATTCATCAACATCAAAATTAAAATTTTGATTTACAGCATCTAGCGCAAATTTAATTCGCTCATCAACACGTTGTCGGTAACGTTTAAAAATATCAAAGGCAGGTTTTAGATCTGATTTAATAATTGCGTCATCAATTTTATATCGATAACGATCAAATTCCTGAATATCTGTTTTAAGGAAATAAGCTTTATTCTGATCCAGGTTCTCCAGATAATGCTCATAAATTGAGTTCGAAAGTTTGTCATCAAGCTCGGTTTTTTTGTAATGATAGGTCGTTAGGATATGCGTGATTAATTCGCTTGCTCTGATATGTTTACTTTGCGGTTCCAGTTCTGAAACAGGAATAACGCGGACTTCTGCGCTTACATTAGTAAGTAGCAAGAACAATATTGTCGTAAATAAAGTTTGTTTTCTAGCGTTTATCAAGATAGGTGATACTCAATTTATTGATTTATTTAGGTTTTTTTAATTATAGTAGTTTCATTATATGGATTAATCTATATTTAGTATGAATTATCACTCATTGACCATCTCTGAGCATATTAATATGCAAAATTATGTTCAAATTTTATCGTTTTCCTGGGTTTCGTGACTCAATTTTTCGATTAAAGCCTCAATTTCATCGCCTTTTTTAGTGTCTCCACCTAGAAATGCGGGGGCTTCGTGATAAAAATCCATTAAATCGTCAAGAATTTCCAGATTATTAGGATCCAGTTCGTCCGATTTTTGAAGGTGCATCAGTGTTCTCTTTGCATAACTCATCGCTTTGAACCAATTTACGTTTTCTGCTTCTCGGCCGTAGCTAACAGCTAAAATATGGTGATATTTCGAAACTTCAGGTTCCAGTGCTACCGCACTTTCAAGCTGCTTTATCGCTTCACTGTATTTCTCGTTTTCGTAATGTGCTAATCCAGAGTGATATAAGTTCTCAGCTTCTGCCATAGCATTTTCATTCGCCATAGCCATCCCATTTAACTGGAGCAAATAGAATAGAGTAAGAAATATGCTAAATAGATGTATTTTAATCTTTCTTATCATGGATTCTTCAATAGAGTTTAAGTTTTGCAGTTTGTTCTGAATAAATAAAAAATATCAACGTATCTCGTTTGTAAAATAATAGAATTTAGCGAAGGAAAAAATCGATATATTTATAGAATACGTACACACCTTAAATTGTTAAAAAAAGGTATTGCATCATATAGGATATATGCTATTTAATTTCAATCAATTCGATATCAAATAGTAAGGTTGAGTTTGGTCCGATTAAGTCTCCAGCACCACGTTGTCCGTATGCCAGATCTGAAGGGACAACAATTTGCCATTTTGAACCAACGGTCATAAGTTGTAATGCTTCTTGCCAACCCTTTATTACTTTAGAAACACCCAGTTTAGCAGGTTCACCTCGCGAGTATGAACTGTCAAACTCAGTGCCATCGATTAGTGTTCCGCGATAGTGAACAACGACAGTATTTTCAGCAGCAGGTTTTTTACCTTCGCCAGCATTGACAACCTTATATTGAAGACCACTGTCTAATTCAACAACGCCTTCTTTCTTTTTATTTTCAGCCAGATAATTTTTACCATTAGTTATATTACTGTTAGATTTTGCTATTCGTTCTTCTTGTTCTTTTTTCTGGTAGTCAGACAGAATCTGTTGCATCTCGGCTTTATTAAGCTTCATTTCTTTGCTATTTAGAATATCTTCAACAGCTTGTAAAAAAGCAGGCGTATCGAGATCCATGTCTTGTCGAGAAACACTCTGTCCGAAAAAGACACCCATCGCATAACTTAATTTTTCTAAATCAGTTTCTATTTTTGCTGCATGTGCTTGTATAAATGTGAAGCTTAAAATTAGAACAAGCGTGGATTTTAATATATTCATAAGAACCCCAATGTTGATATTTAATAGTCTGGAAGGATTGTGTCATGATCCCACAAAAGTAAGAGTTCGCCAAGTCAGGATTAGTTCTAAACTTTTTTCTATTATGGTGTATAAGCAGATAGTGACTGAATAACGTCATCTAAAAAAATAATATTATTTTTGCCTTCAGGAACTGCAGCTGAAAGTTGCTGGCGGTATTGTCGTGCACCAGGCTGACCTTGATAAAGACCAATAATATGACGAGTTAAACTTTTAATACTGACGCCTTGTTTGCTTTGTTCGTCAACGTAATTTCTGAATTCGTTTAAAATACCCTCACGTGTTAGTGCGATATCTGAATTTTCGAATAGAATCTTATCTGCTTCGGCCAACATAAATGGGTTTTGATACGCTGCTCTGCCAATCATGACGCCGTCGACATGTTTTAATTGTGACTTGATTTCATTCAGCTCGGTAAAACCACCATTGATCGTTATATTTAGCTTAGGGAAATCCTGTTTTATTCTATGAACGCGTTTATAGTTTAATGGTGGAATTTTTCTATTTTCTTTTGGACTTAACCCGCTCAATATCGCTTTTCTTGCATGAATGATAAATGTATTACAGCCAGCATCATAAGTTGTCTTTATGAAGTCATGTAAAAATTCATAAGAATCCAGATCGTCAATACCAATTCGTGTTTTTATAGTGACAGGAATTTGTATCGTTGCCTGAATTTTATTGACACAATCAGCAACCAAGTTTTTGTTTGACATTAGACATGCGCCAAATTGACCATTTTGTACACGATCACTGGGGCAACCAATATTTAAATTAACTTCATCATAGCCTTCGTCTTCAGCTATCTTTGCGCATTCTGCAAGATCATCTGGACTACTACCGCCTAGTTGAATCGCCAGAGGGTGTTCAATTTCATTAAAATCAAGAAAACGTTGTCGGTCTCCATGAATCAAGGCACCGGTTGTTATCATCTCGGTATAAAGCACAGCATGCTTTGATAATAAACGCATGAAATAGCGAAAGTGTCTGTCGGTGTGATCCATCATTGGCTTAAGCGACGATCGATATTATTTTTATCCATAAAAAAATTACTTCGAAGAAACAATGGTGTGGGTAAATGAAGGACGTAAGTAAAAGCCGCGTGGTAGTGTGAACGTGTTAGTTCCGGATTGATTTTTATCTCTTGTCAAACTACTTGCATTAGCAGCCTTTGGTCTGATTTGTAAATAAGTTCCCATTGAAGAACTTATTTTATCAATTTCACCTAAAGCAATAAGATCGCACAGTTCTTGCCAGTCATTTTTTAATTGTTTCTCCTGATTTATATCTGGCCTCCATAGAATAGGAGAGCCTATACGTCGTAGAGAAACGGGAATTGTTTTACTGGCTTCAAAGGGAATCCAGAGTACTTCAGTTAATTTATGTTTAACCAGAGAATTTTGCCATGAAGATAATGCAGCGGGATCAAGTTGGGCTACACAGATATAAGTTGATTCTTTAGGTTTGCCATTTTCATCGATGGGAATGGTTTTTAATTCGATGCCTAAATTAATAAAATCGGGCTTTGGTGAACTTGCGGCTTCTGCACCTAGATAGTCTTCCAGTAAATTTCCAAACCAGCCTTTTGCATGAATTAGTGACGGAGGAACGTCTGTTTTCATTTTATTTGCGAGTTGTTGAATTGTTAGTCCCGCCAAACTATTTGCACGTTTCATTAATTCCTGTTTATTAACAGGTGTCTGAGTTCTCATGATGTTTGCCTAGATTTTCATCGTGCAATGAAAAAAGTCAGGATAGTGCATCTAATATCGAATTCTCCAAGCATTCGAGTTTTAATGGATCATCTATCGCTTTATTTTCATTGTTTCGGAGATAAAAAATATCTTCTACACGTTCACCATAAGTAGCAATCTTCGCGCCTTGTAATTTAGTGCCACAGAGGTCTATTGCGGTGCTTATTCGTGACAACACACCAGGAAAATCAATGGTGTTGACCTCCATAATAGTTCGGTTGTTTTTTGTGTCAGTCTCAAAAGTAACACGAGTGGGTAAATTAAAACTTTTTAATTGTCTTTTTTCTATCCATTTTCCTTGTTCTGGAAAAGCCTGGTTTGAATTCAGATCTTTTTTGATTCGGTCTTTAATTTCGTTGCTACGCACTTTAGTCTTGATAAGTTCTCCATTGTTTTCAAGGACGACAAATGTATCCAGTACAAAATTGTTCTTATTCGTAATAATTCTTGCATCAAGAATGTTTAGCCCCAATTTCTCCATTGATCGTGTGGTCGTCGAAAAAATATTTTTTCTGTCTTTCATGTAGATAAAGATAAGACTGCTTCCCAGACTAGATTTCTTGTCTAGTAAAATTAAGGGACTTGTTATATTTTTATGTTTTAGGATGCCTTCAGTGTGCCAGGCAATTTCATCGGGAGTATGTCTAAGAAAATAATCATTATCGATTGTTTTCCAAAGTGCCAGAATATCTCCCTTATTATTTTTTTGATTGTCTATTAAAGTAAATGCTTCCTGTTTTATACGTTTGACCCAGCCAATTTTAGTTACAGGACTTGCGTGGTCTCGTCTAAATACGTGTAAAGTGCGTTGATATAAGTTTGTTAGTAGCATCGCTCTCCAGTTATTCCATAGTTTTGGATTAGTGCCACAGACATCTGCTACAGTGAGTACGTGAAGATAATTCAAGCGCGTTTGATCCTGAACTTCGTTAGCAAAATCCATAATAACTTCAGGGTCATCTATATCTTTACGTTGCGCAATTTTAGTCATTAACAAATGATTTTTAACTAGCCACGATACGAGTTTAGTATCGTAATCACTTAGTCCATGTAATTTACAAAAATCTTTGGCATCTTTTACACCAAGTGTCGCATGATCCCCTCCACGGCCTTTAGCAATATCATGGAATAAACCGGCAAGGTAAAGTAATTCAAGCTTGGGTATCTTTTTTGTTATTGCATTACATAGTGGGAACTTATCTTTGTATTCATCCAATGCAAATAAACGCATGTTTTGAATGACTGTAAGTGTGTGTTCATCAACAGTAAAAATATGGAATAGATCAAATTGCATCAAACCTTCTATTTTGGCAAATGCAGGTATGTACGCACTTAATATACCATAACGATGCATCATCCTTAATTTATGACCAACCAGATTGGGTTGCCGTATGATTTCCAGAAATAAACTTCGATTTCTTATGTCTTTTCGGAATTGATTGTTGATTAAGTACAGGTTTTTTCTAATGAGACGTATTGTACTTGCTCTTACGCCTTTAATAGCGGGGTCTTGTTGAATTAATAAGAATATCTCAAACAGAGCAAACGGATATTGTTTAAAAATATTTCTATTAACGATTTCTATAAAATCATTTCTTTTTTGGAAACGTGTATTAATAGCTATAATTTTTTCTTTTCGTTTACTATAAATTATTTCTTCTTCAAAATGTTGCAATAGCATTTCATTTAAACGACTTAT
>CAYTIZ010000110.1:7275-7837 GCA_964437885.1 uncultured Enterobacteriaceae bacterium | reverse complement strand
CATTTGGTGTAGTAGTAAGCATCATCCCAGGAAACAAAAATTACAGGAGATGTAGCTCTGTCCATATAGAGTGAATCTGGAATTTTACGACCGGTTGCCTTAGCAAACGCATCATACTCATCGAAGGTTATTTCATTTTGGCTTACAGCAAATTGCTCAACTGAAACTTCATGTCGAGGGCGTTCATTTGAGTTTTTAGAACTTTTGCTACCCATGTTGAATTTACCTGCAGGTATAATTACCATGACGGGCGCTTTACCGCCTGATTTTAAATTATCCTGAATTGTTTTCCCTGATACCGCTTTTGGCTCTGTTTCCCCGGACTCTATTGCTGTAACGGGTTCTTTTACTTCTTCAGACGTTGCTTTTTCAACAACTGATTCAGTCGTCGTTTCCTCTTGAATATCATCTAAGACTTCGTCTTCTATAACTTCGTCTTCTATAACTTCTGATGCTGTTTCTGTTTCAACTTCAGCAAGCATTGGTTCTGCTTGTTGTGAGGGCTTTCCACCCATCATGAAAAAACCTGCACCGATTATGATGATGACTGCGGCGGCAATTC
>CAYTIZ010000110.1:0-7262 GCA_964437885.1 uncultured Enterobacteriaceae bacterium | reverse complement strand
GTTTTGCTTTTTGGCTCATCAAAACTATCAGGTTCCTGCTGGGTAGCGACTTCTTGTTCAACTTCTACTGGAGTTGCTATTTCTTCAGCTGTAGCAACCTCATCTATAGATATTTCAGCCGTCGATTCGCCTATATTTTCTGTGGTTGCTTCTTCTTTAGTTGCAGCTTCTGGAGCTGCGTCTGATTCTTTTACATTTACTACGACAGCAGTTGTATTATCCTGCCGCGGCATGTTTGCCTCTTCAATCGCTTCCATTAATGCATCAGCACATTCTTTAGGTGATTCGGACCAGTCTGAATATTGAATAATTTTTCCTGCACTTAAAGTATCCAGTCCATCACTACATAACAGTATTTTATCGCCCGCTTGTAATTCAAAAGGGTTTGCTGGCACATCTATTTCGTTAATATCTTCGCCAGTGACGGCACTCATTAGCATATTGCGAGACAGACCGGGTTCTGCTTCTACTGGGGTTCCATCAGCTTCCATTCTATCCAGAAAGCCGCCGTAACTATGGTCAGCATTTTTTTTGATTAATTCTCTATCGCGGACAAGGTAACAATGGCTGTCACCAACACTGGCCCACCACATTTTTCCTTCTTCAAGAATGGCTGCAACCATGGTGCAACCCATACCTGACAATGCAGGGGTTTCTGCAACGGTTTCTTTGATTGAATTATTTGCTTTAATGACCGCTTGCTCGAGGATCTCAGCAGTATTTTCTGATGGATAATTAGCGGAGACATGTTTGTTAAAGGCTTGAACAGCCATGTTACTGGCAACATTTCCGGCAGCATGTCCGCCCATTCCATCTGCTATGATAACAAGTGCACTTGGATTACCATTAGCATCAGTCAGATGAGTAATTAGAAAGGCATCTTCCTGATAGTCTCTAGCACCATCAATCTGTGAGCCTGCTAATTCAAATTCAAGTGCCATACGTTAAGAAATCTCCTGTTCGAATAATTCGAAAAAATCAGTTTAAATTATTGATATTATTTGTTATTTATTATTACTTAACGTAGAAAATACTGTTTTGATAATATTTTTATATTATGGGTCATTATCCTACCAGCCCATCAACAAATTACAAATAAATACTTGATTAAAGTCAAGAAATTGGCTTAGTTGTCCTTAATAAATAATTAATACTTTGGCTACTTTACATGGTGAATAAAAGAGATAAAAAGACAGATCAAATTGACACGCTTCGTCAGCGTTTAGCTAAGGCACGGACATCGGAGCGATTCAATCTCATGCGGCAATTTGAAAAATGTCGAAAGCAATCTAAACCTAGGCAATCTGAGTGGGACGTTTTAAGTCGCAATATTGATGCTTCAATTCAAACCAGATGTGACAGGAAAGCACAGTTACCTGATTGTCATTTTAGTGATGATTTGCCTATAAATCAGCACTTCGATGAAATTTCCAATGCATTGAAAAATCATCAAGTTTTGATAATTTGTGGTGAAACTGGCTCGGGTAAAACAACACAACTTCCCAAGCTATGCCTTAGATTGGGACGCGGGATTGAGGGTTATATTGGACATACTCAACCAAGGCGTCTCGCAGCAAAAAGTGTGGCTAAACGAATTGCTGATGAACTAGAGTCCGATTTAGGAACTCACGTTGGTTATAAAATACGACACCAGGATGTTACTAACAAAAATTCCTATATTAAATTAATGACAGACGGAATTTTGCTGGCTGAACTTCAACAAAATCGCTATTTAAATCAATATGATACCTTGATTATTGATGAGGCACATGAGCGTAGTCTCAATATTGATTTTATCCTGGGTTATCTAAAGCAACTCTTACCCAAGCGACCCGATTTAAAAGTAATTATTACTTCTGCAACAATTGATGTGACCCGTTTTTCAGAACACTTTAACGATGCTCCAATTATTGAAGTGACAGGACGAAGCTGGCCGGTTGATGTTTTGTATCGACCGATTGAGGAAGAGGATGAAGATAGTGATGGAGAATCTCCCGGACGTGAAGGTGCTATGCTGGAGGCCATTCGTGAACTGACTTCATTTGATATGGGAGACATTCTCATATTTCTAGAAGGAGAAGGGGAAATTCATGAGACAGACAAATTTCTTCGAAAACAATTGCTACCTGATACGGATATTTTACCGCTTTATGCACGCTTAAGTTCGTCCAGACAAAACAAAATATTTGCTCCACATAAACGTCGCCATATTGTACTGGCGACTAATATTGCTGAAACATCTCTGACCATTCCGGGTATTCGTTATGTTATTGATACCGGTATGGCGCGGATCAGTCGTTATAGTTATCGAAGTAAAGTGCAACGTTTGCCTATAGAAAAAGTGTCAATGGCAGCAGCAAATCAACGTAAAGGTCGTTGTGGTCGAACAAGTGAAGGTATTTGTATTCGTCTGTACAGTGAAGAAGATTATTTATCCCGTAGCGAATACACACAGCCAGAAATATTGCGTACTAACCTTGCTTCTGTGATTTTACAAATGAAAGCATTGAATATCGGTGATATTGAAAGTTTCCCTTTTATTAATCCTCCTGAAAAGAAACTAATCAATGATGGTATGCGGGTATTACAAGAAATTAATGCACTGGATAAACAGGACAAGCTCACTTCTATCGGTAGAAATATAGCGAGATTTCCATTAGATCCAAGACACGCAAGATTATTAATTGCAGCGAATGATTTTAATTGTCTGAATGAAATATTAATTATCGTTGCTGTTTTAAGCATTCAAAGCCCGAGAGAACGTCCGATAGATAAACAGCAAAAGTCTGATGAATCTCATGAACAATTTAATGATGAGAATTCAGATTTTTTATGGTTTATTAATCTTTGGTATTTTTATCAAAAACAAATAAAAAAACTGTCGCAAAATAAATTGAGGAAACTTTGCCAGCAAAATTTCCTGTCTTATATGCGGATGCGAGAATGGAGTGATATACATCGGCAATTACGCCATGTTTGTACAGAAATGAAGTTTGCTATCAATAGTGAGCCAGCCAGTTATCAGAATATTCATTGTGCAATATTGACGGGCATGCCCAGTCATGTCGCTTTTTTATCGGACAAACATGAATACACCGGCGCAAGAGATATTAAATTAAATATATTTCCGGCATCAGGCCAGTTTAATAACAAACCAAAATGGATAGTTGCTGCGGATCTGGTTGAGACAACACGTTTATACGCACGTAATGTCGCACGAATTGAATCAAACTGGTTAATCAATACGGCAAAGCATTTATTAAAATACGATTATTCAGATGCACACTGGGAAAGTAAAAGTACCCGTGTTGTTGCACTACAGAAAATTAGTTTGTATGGCATGACGTTGGTTGCAGGAAAAAGAGTTAATTTTGGTCAAGTTAATCCGGTTGAATCCAAAGCTTTGTTTATCAGAAATGCACTTGTTGATGGCGATCTGGAATCAAGTATTATTTTTTTTAAACATAATAATAAAATTGTAAATGAAGTTAGAGAACTCGAAGTAAAGTCTCGCCGCCCTGATATTGTCGATGAAGAAGCTATCACCGCTTTCTATAATAGGGCTTTGCCAAACAATGTATATGACGGACAATCATTCGCAGTATGGGCGAAAAAACTTAATAAAGAGCAAAAACAGGAATTAATTTTTGATAAAGAATTGATCATGAGCCATGAGGCAAATGAGATTAATGAAAATTCATTTCCGGATTATATTCAGTGTGCAGGTATTAATATGCCACTAGAGTATAAATTTGAGCCGGAAAAGCATGACGATGGACTTAGTATAGATATTCCGGTCGCCGTATTAAATCAATTTAACGATAAGCAGATGGATTATCTGGTTCCTGGCTTAATAGAAGAAAAAATCGTTGTCTTACTAAAGTCTTTGCCGAAACAGATAAGAAAAAAAATAGTACCTGTCCCGGAAACAGCATCGGAATGTGCAGAAAATATTAATAATCATTCTGTGTCGTTAAAGAAAAATTTAGCAGCCTATTTATTCAAAACTAGAACTATTGAAATAGAGGAGAAGGATTGGTCAGAAACTACTTTGCCTGAGCATTTAAAGATAAATTACCGAGTAATTGATTCAAAAAATACAGTGCTTGGTACAGGTAAAGATATAAAGCTGTTAAAAGATGAGTTTTCTGACAAAGCAGATAATGCATTTACTGTTCTCTATGAAAATGCTTATGGAACAGAAGAAGTCTCTTCATGGAATTTTGAAGAAATTCCTTTGAAACAAGAAATAGAAATAAATGAAAATAAAATTACAGTTTATCCATCACTTATCGAAGAAGAGGGAAAGATCTATCGGTATGCATTCGATAATCAGGAAAGTGCAGAATATTGTTTAAGAATTGGCGTAAGAGCACTGTTTAAAAAAGAACTTGTAAAAGAACTTAAGTACATGCGTAAAAATATTCGCGGCATAGAAAAACTGGCTTTGATGTATAGCAATATAGGTTCAAAAAAAGAATTAATAGATGAAATAATCAATCTTGCATTGGAAGACACATTTTTATACGAAGATAGAACCATTCGAAAAAAAGATCGTTTTTACGCAACGCTATCTCAAGATAAACAGAATTTATTAATGAATGCAGAAAAGATTTGTGTTTTGTTAGAGACAATATTGGAAAAACAGGTGCAAGTATTATCCCGACTCTCTGATTCTGATATTTTAAAATATGTCGATGCGATTGTTGATATTGAAGATCAGATGGACTACTTAATATTTAACGGCTTTATTGATGATGTTCCTTATAAATATCTTGTTCAGTATCCTAGATACCTTGATTCCATATTAAAACGAATTGAAAAGCTTGAAGGTGGACAAGAGAAAGACAGACAAAATACATTATTAATTGAAGAACACTGGAACAGAATTAAGAAATTAGTAGATAATGCCTATGAATCAGATTGTTTTACAACATCGTTAGATAATTATCGTTGGATGATTGAAGAGCTACGAATATCCTTGTTTACGCAAGAATTAAGAACAAAAGTACCTGTTTCGATCAAACGTATGGATAAAATATGGAATAAGCTTTAAAAACCCGAATGAACTTATTGTTGAAATAAATATGGCCGAACAATCAATTGAATTTTCAATATTTTTAATTTTTACTGGCGCTGCTGTTTTTGCGACAGTGGCTTTGTATGCCCGACAGGCAATGATCATTGCTTATATTGTTCTTGGTTTAATACTCGGGCCATGGGGATTAGGTTTTGTAAATGATGCAGAATTAATCAGTGACATCTCTAATATCGGCATTATCTTTCTACTTTATCTTTTAGGCCTGGATTTACTGCCGCAACAATTATGGAAAATGTTAAGAGAAGCGGTTGTCGTTACTATTACCAGTTCAGTTGTATTTTGCCTGCTTGGTTTTTTAATTGGTTTTGTTTTTGGCTATGAGTTGTTACAAGCGATACTTATTGGTGCGGTAATGATGTTTTCAAGTACGATTATTGGTTTGAAATTATTACCTACGACAACATTACATCATAAGCATACTGGCCAGATTATTATCAGTGTTTTATTAATTCAGGATTTGATCGCCATTGTTATTCTTTTATTACTACAAGGCTATGGTAAAGGTGGAAATTTAGCCGTTGATATAGCACTACAATTACTTTATTTGCCATTGTTAGTAGGTGTTGTCTATTTAATAGAACGATTCGTCCTGATAAAGCTGATTCAACGTTTTGATCAAATACATGAATACATTTTTTTATTGGCGATTGCCTGGTGTCTTGGTGTTGCTGAATTGGCGCATTATGTTGGTCTGTCTCACGAAATAGGCGCACTAGTTGCTGGCGTCACCTTGGCATCTAGTCCTATTGCTCTTTTTATTACGGAACGTTTAAAACCGTTACGAGATTTTTTTCTGATTATCTTTTTCTTTTCATTAGGGGCTGGTTTTAATATGTCAGTCATTAATGAAATTTATATTCCGGCATTAATTCTTGCTGCCATGGTACTTGTCTTTAAGCCGCTTGTTTTTGCCTGGTTATTACAAAAACAAGGAGAGAAAAAATATATTTCATTTGAAACGGGTTTCAGACTAGGGCAAATTAGTGAATTTTCTTTATTAATCGCTGTGTTAGCAGTTGAATCCGGTTTTATCGATGATAAAACGTCATATTTAATTCAGTTAGCAACCTTGATTACTTTCGCTGTATCGTCATACATTATTGTAATGAAATATCCGACTCCCATTTCAGTGTCAGATAGATTGCGTAGAGACTAATTGAAATGGATAAGAAAGCGGTTAGGCTATCGATTTATATAGTTTCATTTCTGATGTTCGTTTCCGGATCGTTTGTTGTGGCTGATTATTTTTCGCTATTTGGTACTAAACTGGATGTGAGGCTGGATTTTTCTGAAGTTCGGTTTCGTACTCTGGATGCAGATACTGGCGGTATAGTTATGCATGTAGGAGTACGTTGTACGCAAAAACATATTGAGAATGCCTGCACTAGAAGAGAAAGCCATCAAGTTGGCGTTGTTTCGGTACATATACCTGTACAACGGGTTATCAAGAAAACAATTTTATTTAAAAAAGAGGAAGAAATAGTCAAGACGCTTGACCCGAAAATACACATCATGTTAATTCATCAAAACTACCGTAACCAGATTCAAACTTTGTTGATGGAAGATCTCTATTCAAATAAGGTCACTGAGTATGTTATAAAAATGTCACCAATAAAATGGGAAGCACAGGAAGAAAATACTAATGAGTGAAGCACTGGATTATTTATTAAAAGTTAGAAAAGAGGCGATAGAACCTTATTTTAAATTTCTGAAAGAAGGCGGCAAACATCTTGATAATAAAACGCGATCTTTATTGTCAGTCATAACGAAAGTTGATGCAAAGACTGAAGCGGGATTAAAACAATATCTTAAAAGGGCGTTGAAACAAGGAAATACAGCGGATGAAATATTGGATGCCATGTTGGTGTGTTTGCCGACTCTAGGCTTAAGCAAAATCATCTGGGCTGTTGATATAATATTGAAAATGAATCTGCCGGAGTTTGACTCAGATAGTCTTGGAAATACAAAGCAAAATAAAAAAAAAGAGTGGATTAAATTAATCGCTGTTAATGAAGTAAAACAAGATGTGTCACGTATTGAATATGATAATAAAGCTTGTTTTGTAGTAAGAGATGAAGAGACGTTTCAGGTATTTGATAGCATCTGCCCACATAAGAATTCAAATATTCCTGAGTCAGCAATCGATGGCATGATATTGGAG
>CAYTIZ010000109.1:0-8035 GCA_964437885.1 uncultured Enterobacteriaceae bacterium | reverse complement strand
ATTATTAATTATAAAATCAAGAAATAAGCCAATAAAAATAGTCAGGCCGAACCAGTTATTGTTTAAAAAGGCCTTCATACATAGATCAGGTTTTCTGTTCCAGATCAAACTCAACTGATAAATAAAGAAACAGGATGCAGCAGTAAGACCAATAAAATAGCTTGTCCCCAGTTGTGCCTGTCTTCCAATCATTATTAATGTTATTAATACCAGCACCTGAATTATACCGATGATAACGCGGTCAGCATCATCAAACAAAATCGCTGTCGATTTCACCCCGATTTTCAGATCATCTTGCCGATCAACCATAGCATACATCGTATCATAGACAACTGACCAAAGAACATTTGCGATGAGTAATAACCAGGCAATTTGAGGTACAGAACCCGTTTGCGCTGCGAATGCCATTGGAATTGCCCAGCCGAAGGTCAAGCCTAAAAAAAACTGAGGTAAATAGGTGTAGCGTTTCATAAAAGGATAAATGCCAGCGAGTATGATGGCAATAAAAGCCAGTTGTACTGTTAGCCAGTTCATTGTTAATACGAGTAAGAAAGCAATAAAAATTAAACTGCTGGCAACGATTAAGGCTTCAAAAGGAGAGACCTTTCCACTAGCCAATGGTCGAGTTTGAGTACGAGTAACAAGTGGGTCAAAACGTTGGTCAGCAATATCATTTAGAACGCAACCAGCAGAGCGCATTAAGATAACGCCAAGGACAAAAACGATTAACACATCGGGATCAGGAAATCCTTTTGCTGCAATCCATAAGCCCCAGAGTGTAGGCCATAGCAATAAAAAAATACCTATAGGTCGATCCAGCCTGATTAATAACACATATTGTCCAAGTCGTTCACGCACTGTTGGCCAATATGTTCTACAAGTGATTAATGATTTATTGCCGGTAGTGAGAATAATTACCCCAATTTTATTGGTATAGTCGATAATGCTTGCCCCGACTTTACCGGACAGTATAAATATTTTTCTTAAAATAGAGTTTAGTTTTTGCTGCATTCCAGAATCGCAGGTAAGAATATTTCAGTTATAAGTAAAGGTTGTTGCTCGGTATAAAATAGTGATTGTCTTCCCCATAATTCGGAAGCTATATTCAAATCTTTTGTTGCCTCTATATGAAGCTCGCAGTCTACAGGGATTTTCGCATAGCACATGTCTGTACGATAAGTTGTCTCATCATTAAATAGAATGTCCCCTAATGGTGTTGTACCCAGTTTTGTCAGTTTTTTATTTTTCCCGGTAAGTGTTTTTTCCGGTATGATCGTACGGGCACAGACTAATGTTTGATTATCACATTTTAAGCGGGATTCTCTGATAAATGTAATTTCATTACTCGGCAGTGACAGTAACTGTGTTTCATCTGGCATAGCCTGAGTCCATGATTCAGCTATCAGTTCGATATTAAAGACACCTTTACAACTTTGCTGTATAAAACGCGTAAGCGAACCTTCATGGAACAGAAAAGCATGTGCTCGTTTATCACTAAGATTTAATTTAGCAGTTTCTTTATTTTGCCAATGAAGTTTCAATTTTTTATCCAATTAAACGTTACTGTATTCGATGTTTCTGCCTAGCCATCGGTGAATTAATAATTCTACCTTGTCAGGATTTTTTTCGAGTAAAATTTTAGCTGTATTTTGAATTTCGGGTAATAAGTGGGCGTCACGCATTAGATCAGCGACGCGCATATCCGGCATTCCAGCTTGACGCGTACCTAATACTTCACCCGGCCCACGTAGTTCAAGATCTTTTTCTGCAATGATAAAGCCATCATTGCTGGTACGCATAATTTTAAGCCTCTGTCTGGCCAGGTCGCCAAGAGGAGATTGATAAATTAATACGCAATCACTTTTAATTTCACCACGACCTATTCGACCACGTAATTGATGTAATTGCGACAGGCCAAATCGCTCTGCATTATCTATAATCATTAAGCTGGCATTGGGTACATCTACCCCAACTTCAATTACCGTTGTCGCAACCAGAAGATCAATTTTACCATCTTTAAATTCCTGCATCGTGGTTTCTTTTTCGTTTGCCTTCATGCGGCCATGTATCAGACCAACATTAACTGAAGCCAGTTTCTCTTTAAGAGTCTCGGCAGTTTCTATTGCTGTTTCACATTGCAATGTTTCTGATTCTTCAATTAAAGTACAGACCCAGTAAACCTGACGTCCCTCTGCGCAAATATGTTTTATTCTGTCTATTATGTCATCACGTCGTTCATTTGAAATAACACTGGTAGTTATCGTTTTTCGTCCAGGCGGTAATTCATCGATGACAGTGTGATCGAGATCTGCGTAGGCAGTCATGGTTAATGTTCTTGGAATAGGTGTCGCAGTCATTATCAATTGGTGTGGATATTTATTATGTTGTTGTCCTTTTTCCAGTAAAGAAAGTCGTTGATGTACACCAAAGCGATGTTGCTCATCAATAATAATTAATCCCAGTTTTGCAAAAGACACAGAATCCTGAAATAAAGCATGAGTCCCGATAGCAATAACAGGAGATTTTTCTTCCAGTCGTGTTTCAACTTCAACTCGCAAGGATTTCTTTAGTTTCCCGGTCAGGAATACAACATCGATATCGAGTGGTTTAAACCAGAGCAAAAAATTATTATAGTGTTGCGCAGAAAGTAATTCTGTTGGCGCCATAATAGCAACTTGATAACCTGCTTCAATGGTCTGTAGCGCAGCTATTGCTGCTACTATGGTTTTGCCTGAACCAACATCACCTTGTACAAGCCTTAACATTGCTTCTGTTTTATTTAAATCAAACGCTATTGTTTTACAGGCTCGATGTTGCGCATTAGTTAATTCAAAAGCTAATGTTTTTAAAAAATCAGGGACAAGTTGCGTGCTTTTATCAAAAGCAGGAGATTGTTCCATTCTAAATTCTTTACGCAGCTCAAGCAGGCTTAGTTGGTGCGCAAGTAATTCTTCAAATGCCAGTCTTTGTTGTGCCGGGTGCCTTCCTTCTATTAAGCTTTGTATATCGGCATCAGGTGGTGGTCGATGTACATATGCTAATGCATCGGCCAAAGTGGGCAAGCTATTTTTTAATAAAATACTTTCAGGTAATAATTCAACCAGACTTTGTTTGTTATTATTTAATGCCAGTAAAGCTTGTTCCGTTAATTTACGTAAACGGGGTTGTTGTAAACCTTCAGTGCTTGGATAAACAGCGGTTAATTGTTCATCTAGTTCGTTATCTTGATGATCACTAAGCACGCGATATTCAGGATGAATCATTTCTAATGAGCCTTGACCACGACGAACCTGGCCATAACAGCGCAATGATAATCCTTGCTGTAATCCTTTTTCCTGGGATTTTGAAAAATAAAAAAAACGTAAAATAATTGAGCCACTATCATCGCTGATTCGACATAATAATGAACGACGTCTGCCAAAACGGATTTGTGTCAGTTCTATCTCGCCTTGAATATAGGCATCATGTCCTGATCGCAAAGACCCTATGGGTGATAAATGTGTTCTATCAATATAACGGTAGGGTAAGTGAAATAATAAATCCTGAATATTACGAATTCCAATCCGTTCCAGCTTTTCTTGCAAGCGAGGACCAACGCCACTTAATGAAGTGACGGGATCTGAAAGAGAACGTTGCTTATTAATTACCAAAGTAAAAATAGACCCTGAAAGGAACTATAAACTATCAGCAATAATTAAACTGTCATTATTGCATCCATTTCCACTAAAGCACCTTTAGGTAAACTGGCAACGCCTACAGCTGCGCGTGCAGGGTAGGGTTCAGAAAAATATTCAGCCATGATTTCATTAACTAAAGGGAAGTGGGATAAATCAGTTAGAAAAATATTAAGTTTACTAATGTCTGCTAATGAACCTCCTGCTGCTTTTGCAACAGCAGTGAGGTTATCGAATACTTGTGTAATTTGAGCGCGCATATCACCTTCAGTTAATTCCATTGTTTTTGGTATTAAGGGAATCTGCCCGGAAAGGTATACGGTATTCCCGACTTTTACTGCTTGTGAATAGGTTCCTATAGCTTGTGGTGCATCTACTGTTGATATAATTTCTCGCTGCATTACTTTTCCCTCGTTTTAATCGTGCAATGGTCTCATATTGTAATTCAAGTTCGTGTAATCTGAGAAACGCTTTTTAGTGCTCGGACTTTTCGCATTACGTTGGCTAAATGAATCCGGCTTTGTACTTCAACAATAAATCGTAATGAAGTATATCTATCATCTCGATCTTTCATTTCTACATTCTCGATATTTGCACCTGCGTCTGCAATGGTACTTGCAACAGTAGCAAGTACACCGCGTTGATTGCTGGCACTCATAGAGATCTTTACTCGGAATTCACGCTCAATATTCGCTTCCCATTCTACATGAATCCATTTTTCCTGATGGTTTTGGTATTCCGCAATGTTTTTACAGCTTTGTCGATGTATAACAATGCCTCGTCCGGAAGTGACAAAGCCATGAATTGGATCACCGGGTATCGGATAACAACATTTGGGGAAACTGACGACCATTCCTTCTGTACCTCTTATAGATAGTGGAATAGTTTCTTTTGAACGAATTATTTTATCTTCTTGTTTGGTTAATTTTTCAAACGCGATTAATTGTCTTGCAACCAGAGGAGCAAACTTATTACCTAGTCCTATTTCCTGAAACAGTTCGTCTTCACTTTCAATTTTATTTTCAGAAAATAAATGTTGCATATCAGCTTCACTGATGTCTTGATAAGTGTAAGCGAAGGGCTCGAGTTCACGATTCAATAAACGTTTTCCCAATGCAATTGCTTCACTGTTTTGAAGATTTTTCAGGAAATGTCTGATCTGTGTTCGAGCTTTGGCGGTGACAACAAAGTTTAACCATGCCGGATCAGGTCGGCCGCTGGATGCAGTGATGATTTCAATGGTGTCACCACTGGCTAATTGCGTGCCTAGTGGAAACAGTTTTCTGTTAATTCTGATTCCAACACAGCTGTTACCAATGTCAGTATGAATTGCATAAGCGAAATCAACCGCTGTTGCTCCATTTGGCAGCTCCATGATCTTTCCTTTCGGAGTAAAGACATAAACATCGTCTGGAAACAGATCTATTTTTACATTCTCGAAAAATTCCTCCGGGTTTCCAGCAGATTTATTTAATTCAACAATGTTTCGTAGCCATTCCCTTGCACGACGGTGGGCGCCACTTCGATTACTGCTGCGATGAATAGAGTTTTTTGATTTACCTTCAGCTTTATAAAGCCAGTGTGCTGCAATTCCCGCTTCTGCAACATCATCTATTTCTTTGGTACGAATTTGAATTTCAATCGGGACACCATAGGGACCAAACAAAACCGTGTGTAGAGATTGATAGCCATTAGCTTTAGGAATGGCAATATAATCTTTAAATTTACCCGGGACGGGTTTATACAAATTATGTACAGTGCCTATTGTGCGATAACAGGTGTCAACATCATCAACCATTAAGCGGAAGGCATAAACATCATAAACTTCAGAAAATGATAAATGTTGTTCCTTCATTTTCAAATAAATTCCGTAAAGATGTTTTTCTCTACCCAGAATCTGACCCGGAATTTTTTCCTGGCGCATACGACGTTTTAAAGCAGTGCGGATCTTACTGATAATTTCTTTACGATGTCCACGTGCTTTATTTATTTGTTCGTTTAATATCCTGTAACGCATTGGGTACAAGGTTACAAAACCGAGCTCTTCCAGTTCCAAACGTATTGAATTAACCCCAAGTCGTAATGCAATAGGTGCGTAAACCTCAAGAGTCTCACGGGCAATGCGTCGACGTTTCTCAGGTTTTAAGGCTTCGAGTGTACGCATATTATGCAGACGGTCGGCCAGTTTGACCAGAATGACACGAATATCATTGCTCATCGCCATCAGCATCTTGCGAAAGTTATGTGCCTGAGCTTCAGCTAAACTTCCAAACTCAATCTTATCCAGTTTACTCACGCCATCAACTAATTCAGCGACACCTTTACCAAACTTTCGACTTATTTCTGTTTTAACTGTGGGTGTGTCTTCAATAACATCATGCAGTATGGCTGCCATTAATGTCTGGTGATCCATATGCATTTCGCCAAGAATACGGGCAACTTCCAATGGATGGCAAATATAGGGCTTACCACTCCTGCGTTTTTGTCCTTCATGTGCTTTAGCACTGAAATGGTAGGCGCGTTGTACTTTCTCGACCTGATCTGCTTGCAGGTAGGTACCGATAAGTTTGCTAAGGTCGTTAATTGTTAGCACTGGTTCAATTCAGTATGACGTTTCAATATTTACGTACGGTAGATTCCGTACTGGAAGTGTATGATACAACAGCATATACCCAAGTCACCTCAAAATGCAGGATTCAGCGGCGACTGGGGCATAATGACGCATACTGCGCCTTTATGCTTAAAGAGATGTCTAAAAGAAAAGCCTTAAAGAAAGCCTAATTACATTAATTACTCGGTTGGGGCAGGTATGGCAAAGTCTGCCTCTGTGAATTCTTCTTCTGTATCGAATTGATTTATTTTGTCGATGTTCTCATCATTAACCAGATTTTCTGCAATTTCACGTAATGCAATGACCGTGGGTTTGTCGTCGTTAGCAGGTATCAAAGGTTCTGCACCCATTGCAATTTGACGAGCACGTTTGCTTGCCAGTAAAACCAGATCATAGCGGTTATCAACATTTTCCAAGCAATCTTCAACGGTTAATCTGGCCATGATGTTCCTCGTTCTAAATTAAAGTAATTTTTGCCGGTTAAAAAATGACCGACTTTCAAAGTGGAGCGCTATTCTACAGAATTCAGAGGCTGTTGTGCAATAAATGAATCAGCTGTATATGCCTCTTAATCCTCTTGAGCCATGATTTGATCGACAAAAGTGCTAAAAAAAGCCGATTGGCGACAACTACAAAGGTTAGTTGCGGTGATAATGGTCTTGATTTCAGCTAAAGCCTGTTCAAAATCATCATTTATAACGATGTAGTCAAAATCCTTGTAATGCGATATTTCTTCACGGGCAGCGTCCATCCTGCGATCAATGGTTTCCTGTTCATCATTTTGACGTCCTAACAATCTTTCGCGTAGCGTATGATAGTCAGGTGGCAGGATAAAAATACCAACGCTATTACGCAATTGTGATTTAACCTGCTGTGCTCCTTGCCAATCTATTTCAAGTATAAAATTTCTACCGGTGAGCATTTCTTTCTCAACCCAGTCTTTAGAAGTGCCATAATAGTTATCAAACACTTTAGCATATTCAAGAAAGTGATTTTTATTAATGAGTTCCTTAAACTTATTTTCATTGACGAAGAAGTAAGCTTCTCCCTCTTTTTCATTTGGTCGGGGTTTGCGAGTAGTGTAAGAGATTGAAACATCAAGATTATCAATTTCAGAAATTAATGATTTTATTAGTGATGTTTTGCCCGCACCTGAAGGTGCGGCAATGATAAACAAGGTTCCGCTTTTATTATTCATAATAAATGTACTGACTTATTCTATATTTTGGATTTTCTTGTTTAGTAGAGGAATAATTTTCATATAAATCAATTAGTAATGCTGCATTATGGACTTTCTTATTCATTCCTGTTACCAAATCTGTCACCAATTTAATATTGGTTGCTAAATGATACCTTAATCAATCTGCAATCGTACACGAAAGTATTAGTCAACACTCTTGTATATTATGAATGGTTTTCCATTCAGCTATAATCATTTGTTTCACGCAAAAAATAAAAAATCTTATGAAAATCATCATTACCATTGAAGACACAGAGAACAGCGAAGTCAGTGTCAATGAAGAACGCTTACCTGCTGGTGGCGAGAATGTTGAGTCTGTGACAATAGCATCTGCTTTAGCTGATGCAATGCTTGAAGTGATGGATTCGTTAGATGAACAGGAAGAAGGGTAGTAACAATAAAATTGATTTCATAGCTGTTACTATAGTGTTTTGTAAGCCACATAAATAAAAATATGGGTCTTCATCAAATCGAGTGGGTAGAGTTCATGGGTTTACACCTTCCGGATAG
>CAYTIZ010000108.1:0-8106 GCA_964437885.1 uncultured Enterobacteriaceae bacterium | reverse complement strand
TATTTAAGATCACGAAATGTATAAACATGTCCTGGCAACAGTGGCATTTTCAATGGAGATAGATCTACCCCGCCCTCAGCGAATGAGGAATCATATTGAAACGAAGAGAACTCATCGCCTTCTTCTAAGATTACGGCGCCTATGGTGTCTCCCCATAATTTAACCTCTGCAATGCTAGTCATTTATCTTCCTTCCATTTCCATGACTTTATTGGCTTTGATTCTTGTGATTTACTTGAAGCACGAATCCTGATTTTTCTTTTTTGTTTTAATAAATCCATAGGCTTGGGGCCCTGCTCAGGTATCATACGATCTAGGTTATCCATCAAATCTAGTACTCGAAAAATTCTGATGACACTCAGCGTTTGACCTGAAGCACCACCCTCAATACGTTCAACTGTCCTTTTAGACATACCCGCTTTTTTTGCCACTGCTGCTTGCGTCATATTTAATTCAATTCGGCGAGCTAAAATCCTCTGGCCAATTTCAGCAAGAATCGTTTCATCTGTTAATAGATTTGTTATTCTCATAGTCGTAATATTTGACGATTTAATAAGTATATTAGTGCTTATATCGTAATATTTGACGATTTACAATATGTTTAGATATATACAGATATAATTCGTCATAAATAACGAATTATTTCTTATTTATAGCTTATATCGTAATATTTGACGAATTATATGTTCTTTGAATAAGGGTAGAAAAATTATTGTTATTCAGATTCCCTAATAATATTCCTTTAAAACTTGGTCTTTATACAGCTTGTATTTGAGCAAGGCTTTCTTAAAGATTTTTGAAACTCGCGTTCCCCTGCATGGGACAGCATGAAATGTTGTGAGAAATATTAAAATGGTGCCCGGGGCCGGAATCGAACCGGCACGCCCTTACGAGCGAGGGATTTTCTTACCACTACTATTTTCATAGCTACGTAACTTAAAACGCATTTGTGGTCTGGACTTTCTCTTTACCGTATTTTAATCTTCATTAAAACGTAGGCAGGAGCCGTCAAGTCTCTACACTTTCCTTAATACCTTATGAAGTTACATAAATACTCTGAAGACCAACTAATTGAAGCTGTTAGATTGTCAACTTCATTTAGGCAAGTTCTTCAAAGACTTGCTGTAGCTCCATACGGAGGCAACTATGATGTATTAAGAAAAGCACTAAAACACTTTAACTTAGATACATCTCATTTTACTGGTCAAGCTTGGAATAAAGGGAAAAAACTTCCACCCAAAAGGGATATCAACCAATATCTCAATAACGAGTTGCCGATCCAGTCTTATAAGCTCAAGAATAGACTTCTTAAAGAAGGAATTCTTAAACATCAATGCTACAACTGTAATCGACTTATTTGGTTGAACTGCCCTATTCCATTAGAACTAGACCATATTAATGGGAACAATAAAGACAATAGATTAAAAAATCTTCGTCTTCTATGTCCCAACTGCCACGCACTTACTCCAACATATCGAAGTAAGAACCGTACTAAGGCTTAGCTCGGGATTGCCACCATCATTCACATGCTGAGGTTTCCCCGAATTTGACTCCATTCACACCAAGCGTTTCCGACTTGGGCGCTCAAATTATTCTAAGTCCCTTGCGTCTACCAATTCCGCCACCCGGGCTAAAGGGTGATACTACATTAAAACAAATAAATTTTGGAGGCTGAACCCGGAATTGAACCGAGGTACACGGTTTTGCAAACCGCTGCATAACCACTCTGCCATTCAGCCGATAATTCTATTTTACCTATTCAGAAAAACAAAACCCCGGAAAGACCGGGGTTTCCTGATTTTGGAGCGGGAAACGAGATTCGAACTCGCGACCCCAACCTTGGCAAGGTTGTGCTCTACCACTGAGCTATTCCCGCAAAGGACGCTATTGTATTCACGAGCGTTGATGTGTCAACAATAATGCCGAATTATTCTCTTAATTTTGGCCAGGCAGCCAATATGTATTGAAACATTGAAATAAGCGTTAAAAATGCGGCGATATATATCAAAACGAGCCCTATTGTGTAGACAGGCATGCCTAATACAGGTTCTTTGAAAATTAGAAAGCCCAGAGCAACCATTTGAGCTATTGTTTTTATCTTTCCCAAGACAGAAACGGCAACTTTACTTCTGGCACCAATTTCAGCCATCCATTCGCGTAAGGCCGAAACGGTAATTTCACGCCCGATTATGACCGCTGCGGGTAAAGCCAAGTAAATTACAGGGTTTTGCTGTACTAATAATACTAACACTACTGCAACCATCAATTTATCTGCTACCGGGTCAAGAAATGCACCTAAAGATGATGTTTGGTTTAGTTTTCTTGCCAAATAGCCATCAAGAACATCGGTTATTCCTGCAAATGCAAAAATGATACATGCGAATAAATTATTCCACTCGAATGGTAAATAAAATACCAATACAAAAACAGGTATGAGCAAGATACGTAAGAGTGTTATTTGATTAGGGATATTCATTAATTACTATGGAATGTGTTATATATTTTTCTGGCAAGACTTTTGTTGATGCCTGAAACCATCGTAATATCATCTACTCCGGCTTTAGCAACACCTTGTAGTCCTCCAAAATGCTTTATTAGACTTTGTCTTCGTTTATTCCCTATCCCCTCAATTTCTTCAAGTTTTGATCGGCCACGCTTCTTTTTTCGTCTTTGTCGATGTGCGGTTATGGCAAATCGATGTGCTTCATCTCGAATATGTTGTATTAAATGTAGCGCAGGTGATGAACTATCACAGTCTATGGTTTTATTTTCAAGTGCCAGAATGAGATTTTCCAGCCCGGGCTTTCTTGACGGCCCTTTTGCAACGCCCAATATAGGAATATGGGTCAGTTGTAATTCATAGAGTTCTTTTTTAGCAACACCAATTTGCCCTTTTCCTCCATCAATTAAAATAAGATCAGGTAATTTTGCGTCTTCCTTGACCAAGCGCGTATAACGTCTCCTTATAACCTGCCCCATCGCTGCATAATCATCACCTTTAGTGATATTTTCTATATTAAATTGCCGATATTTGGAATTCACTGGTCCATCGGATCCAAATACGACACATGAACCTACCGTTGCTTCGCCTTGAGTATGACTGATATCAAAACATTCCATATGTTCTATTGGCTCTTTAAACGAAAGTAGCTTTTGTAAAGCATCAAAACGTTTATGTTGGCTCTTATTACTCGCTATTTTTTGTTTTAATGTTAGTTCTACGTTTTCTTTAGTCATAGCCAGCCACTTTGAACGCTCCCCTCTTACATTAGCTTTAAGTTTTATTTTCTTCCCCGCTTTTTCAGTAAGAACATTCTCTATTAGCTCAATATCATCAAAAACATGACTAATTAATATTTCAGCTGGAATTTTTTGTTGCGACTTTTCATTTAAATAAAACTGGCTTAAAAATGCTTTGACTAAATCAGATTCCAATTGTTCTTCAATGTGCTGCGGATAATAATTTCGACAGCCTAAATTTAATCCTGATCGTATAAATACTAATTGTATGCACGCTTGATTCGCATTTATGACGCAGGCAATGATATCAATATCGCCACCGTCGGAGGTAATGTGCTGTTTTTCCTGAACATCGCGTAAGGAACGAATTTGATCGCGCAATCTTGCTGCAACTTCAAATTCCAAAGCGTCAGACGCTCTTTGCATGGGTTCGGTCAAACTCTTTATTACAGCTTCATTTTTTCCTTGCAGAAATAAAGTCGCGTGCTCAACGTCGCGTTGATAATCCTCTTGCGAGATATATTCGACGCAAGGTGCTGTACAACGTTTAATCTGATATTGCAAACAAGGACGGGAACGATTTGCAAAAACATTATCTTCACAGGAACGAATTAAAAATAACTTTTGCAATAAGTTTAATGTCCTTCTCACTGAACCGGCACCGGGATAAGGGCCAAAGAATTTGCCTTTACCTTTTAATGCGCCTCGATGGTAACGAAAATGAGGGTATTTATGGTCGCTGGACAAATATAAATAAGGATAACTTTTATCATCACGAAACAGAATGTTATATCGTGGCTTGTAACTTTTAATTAAATTATTTTCAAGTATCAGTGCTTCGTTTTCAGTATGGGTCACGGTAACTTCAATATTCTCAACCTGCTTAATCATTACTTTTGTTTTAGGCGAGTCCGATTTGCTGCGGTTAAAGTAACTTGAAACGCGTTTTTTTAGATTCTTTGCTTTACCAACATAAATAACCTTGCCCTGATCATCCTGCATGCAATAAACGCCGGGGCGACCAGTTAATGTTTTAATAAAGAGTTGTGAATCAAACGACATAAATAAAAATCTTAATAGCCACAGCTATATTATTAGCAACATACATAGTCGGCTTTATATTTTTGAATATAAATTAAAAGTTTTTTATTTTTCATTTCTCTGTGTCCTCGGTGAACTCTGTGGCTAAGTAATAAAAAATTATTACAGTTTTAGTTCAGAACGAATTTGTTTAAATACATCGCTGAACATATCTTCCGTTAAACGTTTCGTGTTCGTGTTATAGCGGCTGCAATGATAGGAATCTATTATTTGTCTACCATCATCGAGTTTATGAGCTTTAGTATGAATAAAGGGATATTCAGATTGCTTCAAACCCAGTGCTTTAATTACTGCTTTATGTGATATTAATCCTAAACAAAGAATGACTGCTTTTTTATCAATTACTTTTAATTCTTCAACCAGATAAGAGTTGCAGGACTTTATTTCTTCACCAACCGGTTTATTCTGTGGCGGCAAACATTTAACCGCATTGGTTATTCGACAATATTTTAATTTCAAACCATCGTTCAAGTCAGTCGAAATTGGTTTGTTGCTGAATCCATGTTGATAAAGCATCTCATAAAGAATGATGCCGGCATGGTCGCCGGTAAAGGGGCGACCAGTAGCATTAGCACCGTGCATACCTGGAGCCAGCCCAACAATTAGCAGTTTAGGTTTAGCGACACCAAAGGGTGGAACAGGCCGGGCATGATATTCAGGGTATTTAGCACGTATTTCTTCGAGGAAGCCGCTTAATCGCGGACAGTCAGTACAATTCAGATTGAATTCAGATAGTTTTACAGACATTGCTCAATTTTACGTTATCAATCGAGATTTGTCGGTATTTCTGTTTTATTTTCTTTATGTAGGTAAAAACAAGAAGGATACTTACTATAATAAAGATAAATGAGTAAACACAAAACGATGAAAAAAATTTCCATGAAGACAGTATTAATTGTCAGCATATTACTATGCTTATCTTGCAACGTAGGTGTGATCACACCAACTGCGGAAATTGCAGATCCCAGTCTTCCTGAAATTGCAATGATGCGCGCAGACCCTCACTGGGGAACTGTAGTAATCTATAATCCTGACATCTGTGAAGAAATTGGTGAAGCGTGTGGATTCTTTCGCCTACATGCCTTCGCACATGCACATCTTAACCATACACTTCTCGCTTCTCCCCAAAATTACCCTACTTCAATAGAAGCTGAGGCAGATTGTTGGGCCGCTAAATATGGCAAAATTAATGAAGTGAGTGCCGTAGTTAAATTATTTTTAGATAAAGACAGAAATCCCAGCTGGAAAATTCATGGGGATCCGATTAAACGTGCTGAAAAAATACGTGCCTGTGCGATGCAAACAGGAAAATGGTCAGAATAATAAAATGGCGGAGAGACAGGGATTCGAACCCTGGAAGGACTCGCGCCCTTGCTGGTTTTCAAGACCAGTGCATTCGACCACTCTGCCATCTCTCCACAAGTATTTCTTTTAAAATCACTCTATCCATTTAGCTTTATACGCACTGGTACCCAGTGCACTATGATGTACTTCCTGTGCATCACCCCTTCGGGGCTAAGTCTCGCTCTGCTCGACTGTTCAAATTCATTCCCGATGAATTTGTCGACCACTCTCGGCAACTGCTCCTGCGTCGCCTAATGCGCCTACTGTTGGTGCTCTACCTCGGTCTCCGTTCCATACTCGACTCTACCGATTACTTCCCTGTTAATCATCCTGCATGCAGTCGTGCCATCTCTCCGTCAGGGGCGAGAGGATACATGATCATTCGCTATCGGAAAAGACGTATGAGATAATTGGATTTAATGAAGATTTCATGAAACAAAACTTGAAATTTGTCTGTCAAAGCATTACATAATAGATATTGTTTTAATAACGAGGTGAAATTAAATGAGTGAATCCCCTACTGTAGTTGTCCGCAGACCAGTTGAGTCAATACTCTCCACAAATAAAGTATTGAAAAATACCTATCTACTTTTATCAATGACCTTGATATTCAGTGCAGCAATGGCAGGTGTTTCAATTTATCTTAATTTTCCACCGATACACTGGATTCTTCAAATTGGTGGAATGATCGGCTTATTAGTGCTGACTAATGTCTTTAAAAACAATGCTCTGGGCGTCTTATGTGTCTTCGCATTTACCGGTTTTATGGGATTAACAGCGGGTCCTACAATTAATTTGTATCTCAGCTTCTTTAGTAATGGGGCGGAACTGGTCATGACTGCTGCAGGTGGAACTGGCGTTATTTTTCTCGCCTTATCCGGCTATGTTCTGACAACACGTAAAGATTTTAGCTTTATGGGTGGTTTTCTATTTATCGGGCTAATTGTATTGATCGTTGCCTCACTTGCTAATCTATTTTTTCAGGTATCTGTAGTTCAATTAGCTTTATCAGCTATGTCTATTATGTTGTTCTCGGGTTATATCCTGTATGACACAAGCAAGATAATTCATGGTGGTGAAACAAATTACATCATGGCTACGATTCAACTTTTCCTGGATATTTACATCATATTCATGAATCTTTTACACCTACTTGGGGCATTATCAGGTAGAGATTGATACTGACTTAATTTAAGTTCCTCTAAAACCCAGCCAAGTGCTGGGTTTTTTTATTTACATGGACGTAAGGTATATCGTTTGTGCAGGAGCACACAAACGATGATGTCCACGGATGGACTGTCATGATTATTGTTCTCAACTAATCATAAGTACCTCCGTCCATGGAACTCATGCGCAGGAACGGCATCTACGTGAAGACTCAGTATATATGCTCTTACACCAACAGTAGGCGCTTTAGGCGATTCCATAACCATTCATTTACTACAAGTACAGCAAATATAGCTATATATTTATGACTTGATCCCTGTCTATGACTTGAATCTGTAATCGTGATAGCATCGGCAGCGATTTTAATTAAGAATAATTATTCCTGAATAAACAATTCAATATATAGGGGGGTCACACCATGAAAATCGGCGTGCCTAAGGAGACATAGGCGGGTGAAAAGCGCGTAGCGACAACTCCTGAAGTTATTAAATGGTTACAAAAATTAGGATATAGCGTCTCAGTTGAAACTGGGGCAGGTTCAGAAGCCAATTTCACAGATGAAGCCTATAGTGAGGCTGGTGCAGAAGTCATCAGTGACACTAAAGCATTATGGGACTCAGCAGACATCATTTTCAAAGTCCGAGCTCCGGATGACAACGAAATTGAATTACTACACGAAGGCCAAACATTAATAAGTTTTCTCTGGCCTGCTCAAAATGAAGATTTAATGAAGAAGCTTGCTGCCAGGAAGGTCAATGTTCTAGCAATGGACAGTGTCCCACGAATCTCACGAGCACAAAAAATGGATGCGCTTAGCTCCATGGCCAATATTGCAGGCTATCGAGCCATTGTTGAAGCATCACATAATTTTGGTCGATTCTTCACTGGTCAAATTACCGCTGCCGGTAAAGTGCCTCCTGCAAAAGTATTGGTTATCGGTGCTGGCGTAGCGGGACTTGCTGCTATCGGTGCTGCAAACAGTCTTGGCGCTATTGTCCGCTCTTTTGATACCCGACCTGAAGTAAAAGAACAGGTTGAAAGTATGGGGGCAGAGTTCCTCTTATTAGAATTTGAAGAAGACGGTAGTGGCGAAGGTGGTTATGCCAAAACCATGAGTGATGAATTTATCGCCGCAGAAATGGCGTTATTTGCTGAACAAGCAAAAGAAGTCGATATCATTGTCACAACCGCTCTTATTCCGGGTAGACCAGCTCCAAAATTGATTACTGCTGAGATGGTTAAATCCATGAAGAAC
>CAYTIZ010000107.1:0-8107 GCA_964437885.1 uncultured Enterobacteriaceae bacterium | reverse complement strand
TCATCCATGGCAGCGTCGCCTAAAGCGCCTACTGTTGGTGCTCCTCTTTGCAGGGAGTGACCATGCTGCATCGTCACGCCTTGCCCTGAATGAAAACAGCTGCACTCTGAATACGCATTTCCAAGTATCATGGGTATAATTAAACAAAAAATTATTGTTTTTTATTATGACATTTCACTTGTATATTATGCGTCACGCAAAATCTGATTGGGGTGATCCGGGCGTGTCAGATTTTAATCGCCCGATTAATAAGCGAGGCAAGAAAAGTGCAAGGCGCATAGGTCAGTGGATGGCAGAAAATAATCGACTGCCGCAGCGAATTATCTCATCAACAGCAGTCAGGGCAAAACAAACAATCGAATTGGTAGCGGAACAGATTACCTGCAGTAGTTCGGACAAAATTATTTATGAAAAAAATCTTTATCTAGCCGATCCGACTACATTGTTAGAATTTATTCAGTTATATAAAAATGACCTAAACAGTTTAATGCTGGCTGCACATAATCCAGGACTGGAGCAATTGGTTCATTTTCTATCGAGTGAATCGGATACTGAATATAAAAGCATGACTACTGCAAACCTGGTGATATTTGAATATCCTGATAATCATTTCGATCCTGAGACCGACAAGGGAAAGTTAATCGAATTTATTAAGCCGAAAGAACTGGATTAAATAAAAATCTCTATTCGTGCTACTTCTCAGCAACAACATAGGCAATCCAACCGGCATCAGCATCACCTTTAGTTTCAGGAATAAATACGCCATTGCCTTCGCCATCTTCGTCAGCTTGTTCCCAGTATACAGTTGGTTTAAAACCCGCTTCCGTTAGCATCTCAAGTATTTCCGGCATGGTCCAGACGCGCCATTCGTAGGTGAAAGCCTTCATCATTTTAGAACCATCTTTAAACTTAAAGTGGATATAGTTTTTTGCATAACCGGTTATCGGGTTATAACTATGTTGATCCCATATATAAGTAAAGTTCTTGTGCTTAGTTTTCTCTTGCATTTCTTGAAATGCTTCGTAACCACCATAGGCATCAAGAAAAAATATGCCATCTTTAACCAGGGCGCGTTTAATTTTTTTGAAATACTCGATAGTGAGTTTACGATCTTTTAATATCCAGTAACTGAAGTTCATCGCCAAAACAATATCAACAGGTTTGGTTTTAACGCTAAGAACATTATCGTTGATGATAGTGATACGTTTGGCCTGATCGGACCTAAGTTTGGCAACTTTGTTTTGTCTGCCCCATTCAAGCACCTTATCATCAAGGTCTACACTGATTGCTGTATTAGTTTTTCGGCGCTGTATCCATTCACATGATGTGTTAGTTGTGCCGCAGAAATCTTCCCTTAAACTTTTTCCCTGTCGTTTACGAAGCTTAAGAAAAGTCGCATCAACAAAGTCGATTTCTGATTCCACGCATTGAACTGAATTTTCATAGTAAACATGGCGGTCAGCCAGATCAGCCATAGTAGAATCCGATGGTTTCTTGTTATTATTTTTCTTCTTCTTTGTTGAAGCCATGATATTTGCCGTTAAGATAGTGTAATGTAATTAATTTGAGTCGGGATTATAACGAATAGTTATGAATCAAGTTAGTTTAACCTGCATATTATATGAATTGACGAATTATCATTTGTTCTGGCGCGTTATGCGTGCATATGCTCCCTTCACCAGACGACTACTTGGATGTAGGACGATTACAGGGATGCAATCGGTAGAGTCGAGTCTGGAACGGAGACCGACGCACGACCCCAAGGATGGGGGAGGTAGAATTGCGTCTGGAACAGCAATCGAGGAAGCCAAAGTCGACGCAGCTATGATTACGGTTGCGAGCACACGCATAACGCACCAGCTCGTCAGGATTACTCCGCCAATTCATATAATATGCAGGTTTATTATTTTTAAGTGTAGCAAGGGAAACTTATAGCAATGAATTGGTGGGGAAAAATACTCGGCGGTGCTTTTGGGATGATGATTGGTGGTCCAATAGGCGCGGTGTTGGGTGCAGCAATGGGTCACAACTTTGATAAGGGTGTATCGCAGTCGTCAGGTCAATCCGGCTTAGGCAGACAAGAACGCGCACAAACCATGTTTTATACCGCGACCTTCTCGGTTATGGGGCACGTTTGTAAAGCAGACGGACAAGTTTCCGAAGATGAAATTGCACTCGCCAAACAAGTGATGCAACAAATGGATATGGATGCGGAACAACGCAAAGCAGCTATTGGATTGTTCGACGAGGGTAAGAAAGCATCTTTTCCTTTAAATGATGTCGTAAAACAATTTCGTCTGGAGATAGGTTTTCGACCCAATTTGCTACGCATGTTCATGGAAGTACAAATCATGGCCGCTTATGCCGATGGCGCTATGGATCCTGCCGAACGTAATGTCTTATTAAATATTTGTCAGCTACTTAACATTTCACAACATGAGTTTGAACACCTTTGCGCGATGATTGGTGGTATGCATAGTGGTTCTACTCAAGCGGGTCGTAATGATGGTTCCCCTTCTTTAAAACAAGCTTACGCTGTATTGGATGTCAATAAATCAGCTAGCACCAGTGAAATTAAAAAAGCGTATCGTCGCTTATTGAGCCAACATCACCCAGATAAACTAGTGGCGAAGGGTTTGCCTGAAGAGATGATGAAACTCGCTGCTGATCGTACTCACGAAATTAGAAAGGCATATGAGGTGGTTAAGAAAGCGAAAGGATTTTAATGCGCAATTGATATTTTTTGTTGAAGCTCGATCCATTTAGATGAGCCTTTGACAACATCGCGATTGGTTTTGTGTTTATTTCTTTCTTCAATGATATGTAAATCCTGTATGCTAACGCATTCGCAGGTTCGTATGACGGCGCTGGCGTTTTGAGCAATGTAGATATCATCAAGTACGACAGTAAGATAATGGGTGCGTTGGTTTAGGACTTTTTCTAATCGTTCGATGTGATCATCATTAATGATGTCGGTTAATTTTGAGATGATGTTTGAACGTTGCCTACACGGATGCAGGTACTTAGCTTGCGTTTGGAACAAGCAAGCTGTGTTCAGTGTCCATATTATTTTGTGGAGATTTATATTTAAAAATAATACATTTGCCACAGAGAATACAGAGAAAAATAATTAAATAAAGGTATATAAAAACTTAGTTCTGAAAGTTGTGTTCTTCGTTCTTGACTTTTCTCTGAGTTCTCCGTGTCCTCTGTGGCTTTATTTTTCTTCCCAATGTTCCGCATCGATAATATTGCCGGATGCTGTTTGTCTGGCATTAATATGAGACTGGATGAAGTTTGTTAACAGGGTTTGCGCGACTTTTTGGCGTAACACCGGGATTAAAACGAGAAAACCAAATACGTCGGTAAAGAAGCCCGGTGTCAATAATAATGCACCAGCGATTAATAACATCAAGCCTTCTACCAACTCGGTTGCGGGCAGATTACCTTGATTCATATTCATTTGAACTTTGGCTAAGGTGGATAAGCCCTGGTGACGTAATAATACTGCACCTAATGCGGCGGTGCCGATTACCAGCGCTATTGTATAGCCAATACCGAATATTTGGCCTATCTGAATCAAGATCGTAATTTCAATCAAGGGAATTGTCAGGAAAAGAATAAATAGTAATTTAAACAAAAGATCAGGCCTCAGAGCTGTTTTGACTTGCCAAGGTGGCATTATTATCGATGTATGGGCAAAATACTAATATACAAGCCATTTTAACAATAAGCACAAAAATATATGAGTGATGATGTAAAACACATATTGGTAATCAGTACTTGCCCGGGGTCTATTTCGGCAAAGAAAATCGCACGGGATCTGGTTACAGAAAAGTTGGCCGCCTGTGTCAATGTCGTGCCCGGTGTGCAGTCTTTTTTTAGCTGGGTGGGTAAGGTTGATAGCGCAAATGAACATATGTTAATTATCAAGACGACACTTGATAGGTATGAGGCTCTGGAGAAACGAATAAAAAAAATACACCCTTACGAACTTCCTGAAATTATTGCTGTCTCTATAGAGACAGGCCTTGCTGGATACCTAGACTGGATTAGCACAAACTCCAAAAAATCATGAATTTTGTCCGTAATACTTTATTTTTTTCTGCTTTATTTTTTTCATTGTCAGTAAATGCTGGCGGGATAAGTGACAAGCTAAACGATTTTTTTTCGTTTCAGGCTTCGCCCGCAGCAGATGAAATACTGGATCCTGAAATTGCCTTCCGCGTTATTGCTGATATCGACCAAAATAAACAATTAGTTCTAAATTGGGAAATTGAACCGGGTTATTATCTTTATAAAAACAAATTTTCAGTTGAAGCAGATGACCTGACTTTAATATTAGGAAATTATGCTTTTCCAGCAGGAAAGCTAAAAGCAGATCCTGCATTTGGTCAGGTTGAAGTTTATTATGGTCAGGCTAATGTTTCGATTCCGTTTCAGCTTACAGAGGCAGATTTAAAAAAGTTTAATTTGAATGTGGGTTATCAGGGTTGCAAGGAAGATTCAGTTTGTTATCCGCCCATTAAGAAAACCTTAACGGTTTCACTGCCGGCTACTTTTAAATCATCAGCAATAAATAACGGCTCAACTCAAACATCGACTCAGGCACCATTAATTTCTGAGCAAGATGCAATTACGCAGAAATTAAAAGATAAAAATTTATTAATTAATATTCTTGCTTTTTTTGTTTTTGGGTTTTTGTTGGCGTTAACACCGTGTGTTTTTCCTATGATTCCAATCCTATCCGGGATTCTCGTTGGTGAAGGTGAGCGGATAACCCGAACAAGAGCGATGATGCTCTCCATAAGTTATGTCATCGCTATGGCGTTAACTTATTCTGTATTGGGTATTGTTGCTGGTCTTTTTAATATTAATCTACAAGCAGCTTCACAGAATATCTGGGTATTAAGTTTTTTTAGCGGTGTTTTTGTTTTACTTGCTTTATCCATGTTTGGTTTTTATGAATTGCATTTACCATCAAGCTGGCAAAGTAAATTATCATCAGGCCAGAATGAGGCGGGTCGCGGAACATTAAAAGGGGCAGCCATTATGGGTGTGTTATCAGCCATAATCGTCGGGCCTTGTGTTGCGCCGCCATTAGCCGGCGCCTTGCTTTATATCAGTCAGACAGGAGATGCGTTATTGGGCGGTCTTGCCTTGTTTGCTATGGGACTCGGATTTGGAGTGCCTTTATTAGTGGTTGGTGCCACTTCAGGTGAGTTGTTGCCGCGTGCGGGCATGTGGATGGAAAATATTAAACATATTTTCGGTGTAATTATGTTGGGTGTTGCTATCTGGTTTCTGGAACGAGTTCTACCGGAAGCAGTAATTTTGATTTTATGGGCGACTTTATTTATTACGACGGCAATTTTTATGGGTGCACTGGATCGTATAGAAGCAATCACAACCCATTGGCAACGTTTATGGAAAGGTTTTGGGTTAGTCGTGCTGGTTTATGGCATGGCTTTGGTTGTTGCCGCAGCAAATGGTGAAGGCACGGTTTTAAAACCGTTTAATAAGCAAGTCAGTGTTGTCGCAACAGAAGCACTTTCATTTAAAACTATTTCGAGCCTTGAAGAACTGGATAAGGAATTGAAACAAGCAAAGTCTGTAGGCAAATCAGTCATGTTGGATTTTTATGCAGACTGGTGTGTTACCTGTGACGAAATGGAAGCGTATACCTTTACCGATCCTGTTGTTCAAAAAACATTGCAGCAATTAACATTATTAAAAATTGATGTGACAAAGAATAACGATAGCGATAAATCTTTTTTAAAGCAGTTTAATCTTTTTGGCCCTCCTGCTATTTTATTTTTTAATAAGAATTCCGAAGAAATAAAATCACACCGCTTGGTTGGTTTTGTGAAAGCAAAACCTTTTGTTAATCATGTAACGCAAGCTTTATCATTATGAAGCAGTGGCAACTACTAGTTAGTATAGTTGTTCTTGCATTACTCTCGGCAGTGGCTGGTTATCAATTACAACAATTCTTTAAAACTGATAATAATAAACAAGCAATCGTAATTAAAAACCCGATTGCTGCAGAAGATGTAATAGACACAAAGATTGAAGATTTTAGTTTGTTTGATGTTGATGGTGAGCAGCGTCATTTGTCCGAGTGGCAAGGCAAGGTCATCGTCATAAATTTCTGGGCGACATGGTGTCCGCCTTGTCGTGAAGAAATTCCTGACTTTGTTGAACTACAACAACAATATTCAAGTGACGGGTTACAATTTATCGGGATTGCATTACAACAAGCGGAAGAAGTGCGTGATTTTATAGCCGAGTTTAATGTTAATTATCCTACCTTGGTTGGTAGTAATGATGCCATCAAAGTTTCAAAGAAATTAGGAAATGATATCGGCGCTCTGCCATACACTGTTATCATAGACCGCGACGGTAAAATTATCTTTACACGGCGTGGTCCATTGTCAAAATCTGAAGCAGAATTAGTGATACGAACGCTTCTATCCATATAAAACCCACAAAATTTCCTATTCGTATTTCAAATAAAATACTGCTAAAATCCTCAAAATAGCAGTGAAAATCGCTGAAATACGGAAAATGTGCTTTTAGGGGATTATCTTGAAGTTTCTAGTACTAAATGGTCCAAATTTGAATCTATTGGGTGAACGTGAGCCGGAAGTTTATGGTACGACAACGCTCGCCGAGATTGATGCGCGGCTTGTAGAACTAGCCAAAGAACAGGGTCATGAGTTATCGACCTTTCAAAGTAATGCCGAGCATGAATTGGTGGACCAGATCCATGCTGCGAAAAAGGCATCTGTAGACTTTATTCTAATCAATCCAGGTGCATTCACGCACACTAGTATTGCATTGCGTGATGCAATGTTGGGAACGGGCTTGCCCTTTATAGAAGTACATCTTTCAAATGTATTTTCACGAGAAGAATTTAGAAAGCACTCTTATCTATCCGATATCGCTGTTGCTGTTGTCAGTGGTTTGGGTGCGTATGGTTACGAACTTGCTCTGCAAGGTGCAGAGCGCCATTTGAAAAAATAATTAAAACGATAATTTAATAGTATGGATATAAGAAAAGTAAAAAAATTAATCGAACTACTCGAAGAGTCAGGTATGGCTGAAATCGAGATTCACGAGGGTGAAGAATCAGTACGTATTAGTCGTGGATCTACAATTGCAGTTCCACAAGCGGTAGTCAATGTTCCTCCTGCCCTCATGCCTGTTGCGCAAGCAGCGGAATCAACTAAGTCACATTCATCTACAGAAGAAAGAACATCGAGTGATGATAATTTCGGCGAGGGTCATGTAATCACTGCGCCGATGGTTGGGATTTTTTACGGCTCCCCTTCACCAGAGGAGCCTGCCTTTGTTAGTAAAGGACAAATTATTAAAACGGGTGAAGTGATTTGTATTATCGAAGCAATGAAAATTATGAATCAGATTGACGCTGATACCGAAGGTAAATTACTTCGGGTATTAGTTGAGAGTGGCGAGGCTGTTGAGTATGGCCAGCCGTTGTTCCTTATCGACCCTTCTTAACAGAATATTTTTTAAAGATGTTCCAAATAATAAACAACGTTAGTTAGTAGCGTTTATTCTTAAACTGAATTTATAGAGTACTTATATTTAATGTTAGATAAAGTTGTTATTGCTAACCGGGGTGAGATTGCCCTTAGAATTTTGCGAGCATGTAGAGAGTTGGGCATTAAAACAGTTGCTGCCTATTCTGAAGCTGATCGTGATCTGAAACATGTCTTGCTTTCTGATGAGTCTGTCTGTATTGGTCCCGCATCATCAACAGATAGTTATTTAAACATTCCTGCCGTAATTAGTGCGGCTGAAGTAACCGACGCGGTGGCGATACATCCAGGTTATGGCTTCCTTTCTGAAAATGCTGACTTTGCCGAACGTGTAGAGCAGAGTGGTTTTATTTTTATCGGGCCTAAAGCAGAGACCATTCGTTTAATGGGCGATAAAGTTTCGGCGATTAATGCGATGAAAAAAGCAGGCATTCCATGTGTGCCAGGGTCAGATGGAGCATTAGGAGAAGATCCGGAGACGTTAAAGAAGACAGCGAAAAGAATTGGTTATCCAATAATAATTAAAGCGTCTGGTGGCGGCG
>CAYTIZ010000106.1:0-8171 GCA_964437885.1 uncultured Enterobacteriaceae bacterium | reverse complement strand
TACCTATGGATAAGGTAGTTGATATTGTTTCGACCGGTGCGGCTAGTAATTGGTTTCTGGAACACCGAGGTAAAAGCATGTTAGCAGGAACTTACAAGCCGGGTTTTAAACTTGGCTTACATCATAAAGATCTTACTATCTGTCAGGGCATGACAAAATCGATCAGCGAGAATGCCTTACCCATTATTGAAATGACCTTAATTCATTATCAACGACTGATGGACGAAGGCTATGCTGATGAAGATATTTCTGCGCTATTTAGATTAAAAAAACAGCAACTGGAAATAGATAATAAATAGCCATTTTAATACTGGCTATATTTATAATTCTCTAAGTAATCTAACTCCAACTATATAGCCACGGGAATCTTGTGGCCAGGCAATACGGCTCGTTACGCTAGGTGTCTCTTCAGTTTTACCACGAGGTAATGCCCAGGCTCCGCCTCTTATAACTTTGATATTACAATTACCACTCGTGTTGGCACTACCATCACTGCTTGCCTTTTTATATGTTTCACTAAAACAATCCGCGACCAGTTCCAGAACATTACCCAACATATCATACAGACCGTAAGCATTCGAATTAAAACTTCCTGTGGGAGAGGTATACGTGTATCCATCAGTACAGGCATAAAAAGGTTTGCTTTCCTTATCGTTATAGTCCATTAAATTTTCATATTCACATTTTCGATCTGTATCACTTCCCCAGTAAGTTGACCTTTTACTTCCGGCGCGAGCAGCAAACTCCCATTCCGCCTCGGACGGCAAGCGATATTTTTTGCCGGTTTGTTTTGTTAGCCATTTTATATATGCACTAACATCATTCAAACCTATGCATACGACCGGGTTATTTTTACTTTGAGGAAAACCGGGATTGTGCCAGTTACGTTCTGGATCGGTTTTCCAATCTTCATCCCAATAACTACATCCGCCCTTCCATTCGGCCTCGGTCTGATAATCCGTAGCCTCGACAAACAAGCCAAATTCCGCAACAGAAAGTTCCTTTGTACCCATTGCAAATGACTGCTTAATTGTGACACGGTGAATTGGATATTCTGCGGCAAAGGTATCCCTTGCTCTGCGCTTGCTACCCATCTGAAAAGCACCGTGTGGGATTACGACCATTTCCGGTCCATCCTTTCCGTTTTCCATAGCATCATGGAATACCTTGCCTGGTGGGTTTTCATGCGCAGATTGTTCTTTTTTCTTTGCTTCCAGTTTACGTGCAGCTTGACGCAATTTAACTGATCGTGGTGCCAGTTCCAGAGCTTGCTTGATATAAGTCTCCGCCAATTCAAGATCACCGGCATGAATAGCCTCTTTCACCTTGTTTTCGCTTGATTTCAAAATGCTCTGTAATTCCTTACGTGCACCCCTGTCTTTCGGATTATTTTTTAATCTGTTTTTTAGTCGTCTGACATTTTGAAGTTGGTCAGAATTTAATAATGTTGGTTTTTGATCTGTTAATTTGTCCGAAACAGGAGGAACAGGATCTGGCGTAGGTAGACTATCAACTGCAGCAAAGTCAGTTTGTTGTTTTTCCAGTTCTTGTTTAGCTTTTAGATCAGCCAAATACTGTTCCAGCTTTCTCTCAATTACTTCAATATCTGGGTGTTCGGGACTCAATTGTTTTGCCAATTCAAGGTGATCTTGCGCCTTATCAAACTGATCCTTTTCCAGGCTGGTTTCACTCAACTCCAGATACTTGCCTGCGACAGTTTCAATTCCGTTAATTGCATCAGCATTATCGGGGTCAAGATTTAAAACCTTCTGAAATTTCTCCACGGCATTATTGCCCGCAGGTTTTGTCAGACGTAATGCGTGGAAATCTTCTTCTGCATCGCTAAGTAATTTCTCTACTTGTTGATTTAGAATTTCTTCATCAGAAAAAACCGGAGATTCAATCACTGGCTCTACTTCCATACCGTCGTCACCGGCTATTTTTTCCTCGATAATACTTGTATCATCTAAAGCAGGATAAATCGTATCCGTTGATGTTTTTTCGTCAGCCACAGTAGATTCAGCTGACTCATCCTGATTCTCCTGCTTATCATTATTTAAAATACCCAATACAAACAACACAGCAAACGTTATCAATGCGTATTTAGTCAAACGCCTTAATAGAGAGGGCTTTTTCTTCTTCTCTTCTGCTACAGGTTCCGATTTGTCACTTGTTTTCTCCGTGCTTAATTTCTGCGTAGCAACATCTGTATCAGCAACTATCGGTGGTACCACGCCGCTAGCCGGATCAAAAACCGTTTCAACATCAGCTTGATCGACATAATCAGTTCCATTCAATTCTGCACTCCACTGACTGACTGACTGAGGTCGATCTTCTGGTTTAAAAGCCAAAGCATGATCAATAGCAGCTAAAAATGCGTCTGAATAGCCTTCCGGTTTGATCTCACTAATACTGACATAAGGATCAGTAGTGGAATGTAGAATCGCCTCACTACGATCCATTGCGTCAGTTGGAGACCGTCCGACAATAGAACGATACAAGGTTGCACCCATACCATAGATATCCGTCCACGGTCCCTGCTTGTCGCTTTTCGCCACGTATTGTTCAAACGGCGCGAAGCCCGGAGAGACCATACTGGTCAAAGTTTGGGTTTTAAAACCAAATGATTGCCGGGCTGAACCAAAATCCAGTAATACCGGGCTACCGTCTTCGCGGATAAATAAATTGGGAGGCTTAATATCGCGATGAATAAAACCGGCAGCATGAACACGTTGCAGACCTTCAAGTACAGGCAAAGCAATGGACTTTAGTTCATCTTCACTTAGAGTATTTTTACCCTTAAGCAACTCATTCATGGCTCGGCCTTTTTCATATTCCATGACCATATAAGCCGTGTTGTTTTCAGGAAATACGGTCAAGACACGCACAATATTGGGATGTTTGAATTTGGCGAGCGTTTGCGCCTCGCTCATAAACCGATCCAGGCCCCATTTAAACTGCTCACCATATTCACCAGACACTGGGTGTACAGAGGAATCATTTTCCCGTACAGCCATATCGGTGGGTAAAAATTCCTTAATGGCAACATCCTGTTGCAGATTTGTATCCTCTGCCAGATAGGTTATGCCAAAGCCACCCTGCCCCAGTATGCCTTTGATGATATACCAGTGTAATTTATAGCCCTGCTGTAATGAATTACGATGACTTTCCATGCGTCTTCTAAATGGCTTATTTCGTGTGATATTGGCATTGTTCAGCACTTATGTCTCGATCTCCGTATTGTTCACCATCTCGCCAGGCAAATTACATGGCTTTTATTCACAAACCTTCTTTTTGGAACTAAATCTCAAGCATTTATATCAAAGTAGAATTGACGCTAAGCTTTTTTTATGGAGAATAGTGCGGCTGTGAGCCATGCTAGCTAAAAAAACTGGCTTCGTTAAACACATATAATAAGTATAAATAGTTGTTTTTTAAGGTATCCAATTACTAAAATCATGTCAGAAGCGATCAAAGTTAAATCGTTAACGAAGTCTTTCGGCCCTATTCATGCGGTTCGTGGAGTTTCATTTAACGTTAATCATGGTGAAGTTCTGGGTTTCCTCGGGCCGAATGGAGCCGGGAAATCGACAACCATGAAAATGATCACGGGTTTTCTTGAACCTACCAGCGGTACGGTTGAAGTTAATGGCCACGATGTTCTGGAGAACCCTTTGGCAGTTAAACGTTCTATTGGTTATTTACCAGAAGGTGCACCTGCTTATGGCGAGATGACGGTAAGAAGTTTTTTGAATTTTATTGCTGACATTCGCCAACTTACTGGTAGCAACCGGCAAAAACGTATTGATAGCGTTGTTGAAAGAATTAATATAAAAAATGTTATCGATCAGAGTATTGAAACCTTATCAAAAGGTTATAAACGCCGTGTCGGCATAGCTCAGGCCATCCTGCATGATCCGAACACATTAATTCTCGACGAACCTACCGATGGTCTTGATCCGAATCAGAAACATGAAGTGCGTAATCTGATTAAGGAAATGGCACAGGATAAAGCGATTATTATATCGACTCACATTCTTGAAGAAGTGGATGCAGTATGTTCTCGCGCGATTATTATTGACTCAGGTAAATTATTGTTCGATGGCACACCAACTGAATTAATCGCCAAGTCAGATCGAAAAGATATTGATCATGCCTTCCGCATCGTCACCACCGGACAGTCAGAAGAAGGCTCAATAGAAAATAAGGAGCCTACGGCATGAGTAACTTACTTTCTATTTATAAGCGCGAATTCACTAGCTACTTTGTAACACCCGTAGCCTACGTTTTTATTGTTATCTTCTTACTCATGACCGGCACATTTACTTTTTATCTCGGCGCATTTTATGAAAGTAACCAGGCTGATCTGGAACCTTTCTTCCGTTTTCATCCGTGGCTATATCTATTTTTGATTCCCGCGATCTCAATGCGCCTTTGGTCGGATGAACGCAAAAGCGGCACCATCGAATTATTAATGACGTTACCAATATCTACCACCGATGCAGTTGTTGGTAAATATCTTGCAGCATGGAGTTTTACCGCAGTTGCCTTGTTTTTAACTTTTCCAATGTGGATTACTGTTAATTATCTGGGCAATCCTGACAATGCCGTAATCATGGCAAGTTATATAGGTAGCCTAATCATGGCCGGCGGTTTTCTCGCCATTGGTTCCTGTATCTCTGCCTTTACCAAGAGTCAGGTTATCGCATTTGTCATCAGTGTTGTCATTAGTTTTATGTTCATCCTGAGTGGTTTTCCTATGGTGCTTGATTTATTTCAAGGTTGGGCACCTCAGGCAATTATTGATGCCATCGCTTCATTCAGTTTCTTAACTCACTTTACCTCAATCAAGAAAGGCGTGATTGATATACGTGATGTTATTTACTTTGCCGCATTAATTACATTCTGGCTATACGTGAACGTTGTTGTTATCGAAGCGAAGAAGGCAAGCTAAATGAACCTGAAACTTTCAGTAAAAAATAAACTTATTTCGGGTGCCGGTTTAATTCTGGCAACGTGTTTGTTTATTGCCACAGTTATTCTTGCCAACACGGCACTGACAACCTGGCGTATCGATTTAACCGAAAATAAATTATTTACTTTATCTAAAGGCACAATAAATATTCTCAGCAATCTGGAAGAACCTGTTCAGCTTGATTTTTATTTCTCGCAAAAAGAAATGAGTGATTTTCCATCATTGGCAAATTATGGTGTGCGTGTAAGAGACATGCTTGAAGAATATGCTGCGCATGCTAATGGACAATTGCTTCTCAACATTATTGAGCCAGAGACATTCTCCGAAGCAGAAGATCAAGCTGTGGCAAGTGGACTTCGAACTGTTACTGCCAACAACGCCAGTGAGAGAGCTTACTTCGGCATGGTTGGAACAAATTCAACCGATGATGAAAAGATCATCCCTTTCTTTCAGACCAATAGAGAGTCTGCACTTGAATATGATATCACCAAGCTAATTTACAACTTAGCCTATCCAGATAAACGTGTTGTAGGTGTTCTTTCACAACTGCCTATTCTTGGTAAAAAAGGTGATGCCAGTCAACCGACATGGACAATCATTAATGCATTGAAAGAATTCGTTGAGGTGAAGGATCTGAGTGAAGATATTGACGAACTCGATCAAAGTATTGATGTATTAATGCTGGTTCATCCGAAAAAATTGAACAATCATATTTTATACACCATTGACCAATATTTATTGCGTGGTGGCAAAGCTATTATCTTTATAGATCCTCTCGCTGAACAAGATAAAACTCAACCAGATCCTGCTCAACCAAACACCATGCCAAAACTTGATTCTTATTTATCAGATCTGCTTGAACTATGGGGTCTTGAAATGAGTAAGGAAAAAATTGTCGGTGATATCAATGCCGCCATGCGCGTCCAGGCAAACAGTCCGCGTGGTCCACGGGAAATAGATTATCTTCCCTGGTTAAGATTGACAGAAAAGAATTTTAATACTGATGACTTTTCTACCAGCGAATTAAATCTGGTACATATGGGCACGGCTGGTTCGATTGAAATAATAGAAGACAAGGGCATGACTATCACTCCTTTGATTCAGACATCTAAACAATCAACCAGACTGGAACGTGATTTAATTCTTTTTCAACGTGACCCAAGTGTCATACTGAATAATTTTGAATCAGAAGATAGACAGCTCTTGATTGCTGCGCGCATAAAAGGTACAGCAACATCGGTCTTCCCTGAAGGCAATCCAGTTGAAGATAAAGATGGCGAGAAAATAATTGATAAGGATTTTGTTGGTGAAGGCGAAATCAATATCATCCTGATATCTGATACAGATATCATGGCGGATCATTTCTGGGTTCGAACACAAAAAATGTTTGGCGTCGATGTTCCTCAGCCAATTGCAAACAACGGTGACTTTATAATTAACAGTATTGAAAACCTTTCCGGCAATACCGACATGATTAGTTTACGCGGCCGCGGAAAGTATTCACGCCCTTTTGAGGAAGTGGAATCAATTCGTAAAAAAGCTGAAAAACAATTTCGCCAACGTGAAAAAGAATTGCAAGCCAATCTTGATAAAACTGAAAAGAAAATACGACAATTGCAGCAAGAACAGGGTAATGGAAAATCATATTTATTAAATAACAAATTAACAACAGAGATTGAAAAATTCAGAGATGAACGAGTCGCCACAAGAAAAGAATTACGTGGCGTTCAACATGAATTGAAAAAGAATATTGAAAAACTGGGCGCACAAATACGCTTTATTAATATCGGACTAATTCCCCTGTTGATAACGCTATTGGCATTATTCATTGGGATATATCGGGTCAATAAACGGACATAAGCTATGTTTAAAAATAAACTCATTGGCCTGTCACTTGTCACCTTATGCGTTATTATTGCTGCAACGATATTCGTTAACTTGCGCGCGCCCCAGTCAGGAAAAAGCAATCCTCCATTTTTCCCTGAACTGTCCAAACAAATTGAATCGGTCAACCATATTTCTATTAAAGGCTATGCTGATTCTATTAATCTTAGTCGTGTCAATGATATTTGGCTCATTGATGAATTTGATGGCTATCCTGCACTACCTGATAAAGTAAAAAGTGCTGTGCTAGGCGCCGCAGATATGAAAATTAATGCTGCAAAAACTGCACTACCAAGACTTTATCACCGCCTTGGTGTAGAAGGCCCTGAGATTGAAAATACTACATCATTATTACTCACATTAAATGATAAAGAAAAAAACAAATTAATTGACGTCATTATTGGAAAACCAAGACACAGTAGCGCATCGCAAAATAGTCCTGGTCGGTATGTACGTGTATTGAATGATGAACAATCCTATTTGGTAGATGGTGCCATGGATATAAGTGCTGTAAAAACAGACTGGATTGAACGTAGTCTTTTTGATATTCCTGCTGAAGCAATTAAGTCTGTACGCATTGATCATGTTGATGGCGATACCTTTACATTATTTAAAAATGAAAAGGGACAAGAGAAGTTTGAGTTGCAAAATTTGCCTTTCGGCAAAAAGCTTGCTTCTGAATTAATCATCAAGCGATTTGGCAGTATCTTGCAAGATATGCAAATCAATGGTGCCAGATCACAAGAAAAACTTGAGCAACAACAAAATAGTATAAGTGCTCAGCTTGTGACCTTTGAAGGCATTATTGCCAATATCACTGCGTTTAGAGTCGATGATATTCCTTATGCATCATTTGAATTTAGATATGATGATAGTCTGTTGCTGAAAGATGAAGAAAAAAATAAGGCTGAAGATGTTAAAGCCTTCATTGCAAACCTTAATGCGCGCACATTAAATTGGTGGTTTGAAATTCCCGAATTTAAATACGACATACTTAAGAAACGTTCTAATATTGTTATTCGTGATAAAAGGCAAACCTTTTTAAAAGAAGACGCTGAATAGCTTTTAATGATGAATATCTTTTTTCTTATTTCATCTTCTATTTATGCATGTCACTAGTTCGATATAAATTTGGGCTATCTGCTTATTCATTAAGCAACTTTATGCAATTTATCCTGCATATATTTTTTCATTACTAAATGAGATTCTGTAAATACGTCCTGTAATTCATCAAGGTTAATTTTAGCAGCCGCAATATCTTTATTAACAAGGTGTACTTCAATTTCTTCTGAAACGCCTCCTAGACGCATAG
>CAYTIZ010000105.1:0-8235 GCA_964437885.1 uncultured Enterobacteriaceae bacterium | reverse complement strand
TAGAACTAATTCGGATACTGAAGTCATAGTAAAGTGCTACAAACAATATGGGAAAGAATGTGTTAATCGATTTGAAGGAATGTGGGCGTTTGCTCTGTTTGATAATGATAAGAAGGAAGTGTTTTTAAGTCGTGATCGATTTGGTGAAAAACCTCTATTTTATAAAATTATTAATAACACATTTTATTTTGGTTCAGAACCAAAATTTATTTCTTCTTTGTCAAATGAAAAGCTGAAAATTAGTTCAAATCATCTGAAGCGATATTTATTGAACGGATTTAGATCTATATTTAAAACCGAAGAAACATTCTATGAGGACTTATACGAGTTACAACCCGCAATGAACATGACTGTTAAAACTCCAGATAATATTTCTAAGGAAAAATATTGGCATTTGAAGTATTCCCCCGTAAGTATGAGCTTATCTGATGCGGAAGAACAAACGAATGAGTATTTATTGAATTCATTGAAAGTGAGGTTGCGTTCTGATGTGCCCATTGCATTTTGTTTAAGTGGAGGCGTTGATTCTACGACGTTGGCAGTCATTGCGGCAAAAAAATATGGGCAGAAACTTCATACTTTTTCCGTGATCGATAACGATAAACGCTATGATGAACGGCAAAATATTAACACGGTTGTTGATGAACTTGGTTGCGAGCACCATAATATTTATACTGCAACGGATGGTTTTCTTGAGCGGATGAAGTCTATTGTTGCCTATCATGATGCTCCCGTCCCAACCATCTCCTATTATGTTCATAATTTTTTATCTGAATCGATAAAAGAAGCAGGGTATTCAGTTGCAATATCTGGTACCGGAGCGGATGAAATTTTCACTGGTTATTATGATCATTATGCTTTCTGGTTAGCATGTATGTCTGATCATAATGATTTTGAAAAAATGTTGGCTATGTGGAAAGAGGGTTATGGTAAGTATATTAACAACCCATTGCTAAAAGATCCTATGAAGTTTGTTGATGAGCCAGAAAATAGGGTGCATCTTTTTCAAAATGGTGATTTGTTTGCAAGCTTTTTGAATTCTTCATGTGAAGTAAGTTTTACAGAGGAAGCATATACTACTGATATATTACGGAATCGAATGATGAACGAATTGTTACATGAGATTGTGCCTGTTATTTTACGGGCGGATGATAGTAACTCTATGATGTGGTCTGTAGAAAACAGATCTCCTTATCTTGATCGCTCCCTGGTTGAATTTCTTTATACAGTTCCCAATGAACATCTCATTGTTAATGGGTATCAAAAATGGTTGCTCCGAGCATCTGGAAAAAACTTACTTCCGGACTCTGTTCGTCTGGATAAACAAAAACGTGGATTTAATACATCAATTGATTCTCTCCTTGATAGAAATGACCTTGAGGTTCGAGACTGGTTATTAGAAGATAGTTCTATATTTGATTTAGTCGATAAAACATCTATTGAGAGTATGTTGTCTAAAGATCTTACGGACAATAGTTTTTCAAAATTTATGTTTGGATTTGTATCAGCAAAAATATTCATTGATAACAATGCAAGTCTTGTTAATTAATATTTGTCTAATGAAAGTAATTTTATAATGACACATGCTTTCCCTATGGTTTCGGTTTATTTGGTTAACCACAATTATGCTTCATATCTACAACAAGCAATCACTAGTGTTCTTGAGCAAACTTTCCATGATTATGAATTGATTATTATCGACAATGGTTCATCTGATGGTTCTAGAGAAATTATTGAACCATTTGCTATACATGAAAAGGTGAGGGTTGTTCTACAAGATAATATAGGGTTGAACGCGACAAATAATGTGGCCATTAATATGGCAAAAGGGCGATATATAATACGGTTAGATGCAGATGATTATTTGGATGAGCACGCTCTTGAACTTATGTCCGGAAAACTTGAGCGTGATAAAAAAATTGGATTAGTTTTCCCTGATTATTATTTAGTTGATGAATCGGGAAACCTCATTGAAATGATGAGGCGGCATGATTTTTCGGAAGTTAAATTATTAGATCAACCTGCACATGGCGCGTGCACAATGGTCCGACGTGAATGCTTGGTAGCATTAGATGGATATGATGAATTGTACCATTGTCAAGATGGTTGGGATTTATGGGTTCGATTTATTAAAAAATATGGCGTAGCAAATATAAATTTACCTTTGTTTTATTATCGTCAACATAATAATAGTTTATCAGGTAATGAAGAACGTATTTTATCAACTCGAGCAAATATACTTAAGAAAAATGCTAATAATTTGAGAGGAACAACAAATTGCATTGCTGTTGTTCCTATAAGAGGAGAAAAACTAGATTCCTTTTCTCTTGCCTTAGAACCGTTAGGTGATAAAGCGTTAGTTGATTGGACTCTTGATGCTGCTTTAGCAGCGGAACATATTACTCGTGTAGTTGTTACTTCACCAGATGAAAGAGTCAGTAATCATGTGCGTGAGAAGTATAAAGGTAGAGTTGATGTTTTTAAACGAGACTGGAAATTAGCCTTACCTAATATGTCTCTTGATGCCACTTTAACGACTTTGTTTGATGAATTTCCAGATAAATGGCGAAGCTTTGATGCAATAGCATTACTTTTTGTTGAATCTCCTTTTCGTACTGCTAGATATATTGATATGGCGATAGATGCGATGGAAATCTTTCAAACGGATAGAGTAATTAGTGTTCGTCGTCAAAGAAGTAGTTTTTACAGGCATAGTGGAGAAGGTGTCGAGCCACTTAATAGTTCAAAATTATTAAGACACGAAAAGGATGAACTCTTCGAAGAAGTGGGAGGGCTTTGTGTTGTACGAAGGGGGGCTTTATATCGTGAAATTCCAAATGATAAGAAAATTGGACATATAGATTTAGACGAGATATCTGCATTACATATATCATCAGAATGGACCTGGAAAATTGCTCAATTATATGCGAGTACTCTAACCACGTAAAATCAGGATTAAGATATTGAATAAGAGAAAAATAAATTTTAATAATTTAAATAGCACATGGATTATTGCTGAGATAGGTGTGAATCACGAAGGTGATTTTGATGTTGCTTGTGAACTTGTTAAAAAAGCTGCCGCCTGTAATGTTGATGCTGTTAAATTTCAAACTTTTAAAGCAGAGCACTATGTATCGAGCATACAGCCTGAACGTAGAGAAAGAGCTAAGGGTTTTGAATTATCAAAAGAAGAATTTGAAAAACTTGCTGAATTATCTAATGAACTGGGCGTAATATTTTTTTCAACACCATTACATTCAAATGATATTGATATGCTTGTTGATATAGCTCCTATAATTAAAATATCTTCTGGGGATATAACGCACCTTGAGCTTATTAAACATGCTGCAAAGACTGGGAAGCCGCTGATAGTATCAACAGGATTGGGAACACGTGTTGAAATCCATGACGCAATATCAATTATTGAAAACGAACGGCCTGAAATACGAGAAGAGGGTGGTTTGGTGTTAATGCATTGTGTCTCAGCTTATCCAACACCTGTTAAGGAAGCAAATATACGTAACGTTAACTGGTTGAAAGATGAGTTTAGTTATCCGGTTGGTTATTCCGATCACACTTTAGGAATCAAAGCTTGTGAGCTAGCAGTTGCTGCTGGCGCAGTTGTGATTGAAAAACATTTTACCTATCGTAAAGAAGATCAAGATTTTCATGACCATCATATATCCGCTAACCCGGAAGACATGGCTTTATTAGTGAATATGATAAGAGAAGCTGAATTATACTGTGGAAATTATATTCGAGAACGTGGTGAGTCAGAAAAAAAACTTTTAGAGCATATGCGGCGTTCGATAGGTGCTTCCAAAGATATTAAAATTGGCAAGGTGATTTGCGCTGAAGATTTAACTTGGTTACGTCCAGCGTGGGGAATTGAGCCAGAAGGCTTTAATGACCTTATAGGACTGAAGTTGAATAGAGATGTGAAGGCTGGAGATTTAATTAAAAAAGAAGATTTAGATCATTCAGCTTGAATACAGGATTGATAATATTTTCCCGTTTTGATTCAAAACGACTTCCCGGCAAGGCACTTAAAATTATTGGAGAGCGTTCTTTATTGGGACATGTGCTGGATAGAACTCGTAGGGTAAAAGGTGAATATCCTATCATCATCGCAACAAGCGATCGTGATGTAGATGATCCAATTGTGGATTTTGCTAAAAAAGAGGGTGTTGGTTTTTTTCGAGGTGATCTTAATGATGTTGCAGGTAGAGCTTTAGCGTGTTCTGAGCATTATGGTTTTGATAGATTCGTTCGAATTTGTGGTGATAGACCCTTTCTCTCACCAGAGTTAATAGAATTGCTTCTTGCAGAGCATGAGAAAAAAAAATTAGATTTGGCTACGAACGCGTTGGAGAATACTTTTCCAACGGGATTGATGACTGAAGTAGTTTTAGTTTCTTCTCTAAAAAAAATACTAAAAAAAACACATGAACCTGAAGATAGAGAACACGTGACTCGTTATTTTTATAAATGGCCAAACGATTTTCGTATATGGAATCTTGAGGCAAACGAAAAAGGTTTAAGTAAGTATAATTTGGCTGTTGATACATTAGCAGATATGGAACGTGCTCAGTGGTTAGTCTCAAACCTTCCTTCACCTATTTCATCAGTATCAATAAAGTTAATTTTGAATCAGATGAAATTATGGGTAGATGAAAATGAGAAAAATTAAATTTATTTTAAATAGTAATAACAAAAGTAAAGTTACATGTGTGGGATAGCTGGCTTTATTAATAGTGGTGCCAATACATTTGGCAACGATATTATATCAAAAATGCTTCAGGTGCTAAAAAGACGAGGGCCTGAAGGAACATCATGGTTGCAACGTGATGTTAATGGAACGTTATCATGGGTTAGAGAAGATGAGCCTCAAAAAAATGTAAAGCTTAGATTAGCGTTGGGTTGTAGCCGTCTTGCAATAAATGACACTAGCGATAGAGGACTTCAACCAATATCAAATAATAAAGGTGATGTTTGGGTTGTTCTTAATGGTGAAATTTTTAATTTTATAGAATTAAAAAAAGAATTAGAGGGAAAGGGTTATAGATTCAAAACTAAAACTGATACTGAAGTAATAGCTCATTCTTATGATGCTTGGGGACTAGAATGCTTTAAAAAATTTAATGGTCAATATGGAATAGCAATCTATGATGTTAAGAAAAACGATTTAATCCTGGTGCGAGATAGACTAGGTATTGTACCTTTGTTTTTTCAACAAAATAAAAATGGAATTATATTTGGTTCAGAAATAAAAGCTATTATGCAGGTTCCCGGAATAATCCTGGAGCCTGATTTTGAAAAATTGGCTGCAGTAATAGGGTTTCCGTACAAACTTCATGGATATAAAGGAAAGACTCTTTTTGATAATGTGCAACAAGTATTGCCTGCTGAATACATTATCTATGATTGTGATAATAAAAAAAATGAGCGTCAGCATTATTGGAGCCCCAATAATGTTGTTGATTTAGGCTTAAATTCATACATACAATCAAGGGATTATTTGCGTGAATTATTAATCGATTCCGTTCGTATTCGTTTACGTACAGATCGTCGTTTAGCATTTATTGTTTCAGGTGGAATTGATTCCCCCGCTGTCCTAGGTATTGCCAAAAAAATATTTGATATAGAACCAGTAACATTCAGTCTAGATTTACCTGATGAACGTTTTAATGAAAATAACTCTATAAAAGAAGTGCTGTCAAATTTAGGTATTGAAAATAATTTCATCCCGGTAACTGTAAATGATGTTGTTTCAAATTTGCCTGAAATTATTAATTATGCTGATGAGCCTTTAGCCACTCCCAATGCGGTGCTTCATAATATTCTTGCAAAAGCTATCGATTCTAGTGGCACTAAAGTTGTACTCAATGGGGTTGGTGGCGATGAAGCTTTTTTAGGTTATCATGACCACTTTCTATATTATTTGAGATATTTAAAACATAATCAAAGCGCTAGATTTGAACGAGAATTATCTAAATGGAAGCAACTACAACAAAGACCAGTTGCATTGTTTGAAGAATTTTGTGATTTCGTTGGTTCAAGTGATGATAAGTTTAGCCCCGATTTCCTGGCGAGGAGTATCGTGATTGCCTCGATAAAGATTTTCGTAATACATATCTGAATAGTACCTTATTACAGAAATTAGATTTCACGCCAGAAGAAAAGCAGATTGCTGATATGACTAGATTTACATTACCTTATTCATTAAGGATGGATGATAACTGCTATTTGTCGCATGCTGTTGAAACTAGACAGCCATTTCTTGACCATCGATTAATTGAGTTCGGTTTATCTGTTCCTGCAGAATATAAAGTGCGCGATAGTGTTTCTAAATTTATATTAAGACAGGCAGTAAAAGAATTTATACCTTCAAGTAGACGACGTGATGTACGCAAGATAGGCCTGAATTTGCCAATTGATGTATGGATGCGTAAAGAATTAAAAGAATGGGTAAATAGTCATTTATCAATAAAGAATAATCCTATTTTTGAATTTGCAGATTATTCTTTTGTGAATAAATTAACAAAAGATCATTTTGAAGGAACGGCTAATCACAGTTTGAAAATATGGGATTTGTGTTGTGTTAATGAATGGTTATGGAAAATTCAAAATCATACGGTAGCAGTATAAATTTTAGTTAACGAGGAAATAGCATTGAATACTGATCATCGATGGAATACAAAAGAATATGAAACACGTACTAAGCAGCTTTATAGAACGGATTTACATAAACTATATCCATCTGAGGCATGGGCTTTGTACCGAATTCTTCCAGAGTGCAATACTGTTTTAGACTTGGGATGTGGTAATGGTGCTATGGCGGCTATTGCAAACAAGATATCTACTAAAACAAAATATACTGGAATAGACCACCAATCAAATTTAATGCAAGAAGCAGCAGAGTTGTTCCCGTATGCGAACTTTGCAGCGGATGATTTGCTTAACAGTATAAAAACATGCGAAACATTTGATTGTGTAATGAGTTGGTCTGTTATTAAATCATTTGAAAATTGGCGTGAATTAATTACTCATATGCTTGAGAAAACTAGTAAATATGTAATTTGTGATATACGTGTTGCTAATACAGATATTGAAGCGTTTGATGATAGCGTTTGTTGGGCAGATTATGGTGGTAGAAAAGGGCCGATCATGTATCTGAATTATTCTACTTTTCGTGATGCTCTTTTAGAATATAAAGACCAGCTAGAATCCATTGAAATAGCAGTATATCAAAGCGAGTGGGGCAAGTTTGTCCATCTAAAAGATGGGCTCAATCCTGAAACATTTCTGGTTACTTGTGTGCTAACAAAAAAAAACATGACCTCGGAAGACAAGGAATTTAACTTGTTTGAAAGGCTCCCAGCAAATCTAGATAATAGTTAAATATAAACAGTAAAGTATTAGAGGTTCCTATGAAAAAAATTGGTGAGAGTGATCGGTTGTTTGATGAGGATATGAAGCCTGCTGATTTTACGTTTGATGAACGTGTGGCAAATGTTTTTGATGATATGGTTTCGCGTAGTGTGCCAATGTATGGAGAAACAATGTCCTCTGCATTAGGGTTAGCTAAGTATTTTGCAGAGCCCGGAACGAGTATTTATGATATTGGTTGTTCTACAGCCACTTTATTGTTGAAGTGTGCAGAAGTATTTGATGAACCTTCTCTGTCACTTATTGGTGTGGATGCCTCTGAACCAATGCTAGAACAGGCACGAAAAAAAATTAAAGAATCACCGTTTCAAGAACAGATTAAACTTCAACAGGAAAATATTGAAGAAAGGATTACTATTGAAAATGCGTCAGTTGTTTTTATGAATTATACCTTACAGTTTGTTCGTCCATTGCATAGAGAGACTTTGTTAAAGAATATACATAAGGGGATGCGAAGTAATAGCGCACTTATATTGGTTGAAAAAGTTCTGGGGAATGATTCCTTATTCAATCGTACTTATATAGACCTCTACTATGAATACAAATCTCGTGTAGGTTATAGCGACAAAGAAATACAACAAAAGCGTGAAGCACTTGAGAATGTGCTTATTCCCTATCGATTGGATGAGAATATAGATTTGCTCAAAAGATGTGGCTTTGAGTCTACGGATGTATTTTTTAAATGGTATAACTGGTGCGGCATTATAGCGGTAAAATCATAATAAATGATTGCTATTATAGATTACGGCTTAAGTAATTTAGTATGTGTAAAAGCGGCCGTGGATC
>CAYTIZ010000104.1:0-8334 GCA_964437885.1 uncultured Enterobacteriaceae bacterium | reverse complement strand
TATTTGATAATGGAAGTCACATTTTTATTTATTTAAATATTTACTTATTTCATATATAAAAACAACTACTTCATATATTTTCGCTTGGGGCAATCATGCAAAACCTTAAAAACAGTCAACTCTCGATGAAATGTTTTTTCCTGCTCAACTGTAGTGCTTTAATCCTGTCATTACTGATTGTTTTTCTGAGTACACATATTAGATTGGGTGAAGCTGGCCTTGGGTGCGACCCCTGGCCCGAATGTTATGCTCAACTCTCTCTTGCCGATGGCGTAAAGGGTCTCAAAATACCTGATTCTGAGTTCAAGACATTTAGAGCAATGCATCGAACCATCGCCAGTATTTTAGGGATCAATATTTTAATTCTCATGTTCATGGCACTTTACTATCGTAAAAAAATATCGCCTTTATTACCTGTGTTGATGTTTCTTGTGGTTTTATTTCTTTCGATATTGGGTATTGCAACACCAACCCGAAGTTTACCTCTTGTCACGCTAGGAAATATCCTCGGCGGCATTGTTCTATCAGGACTTGTCTGGAGACAACTACTATTAACTCGTTCCAGAGCTATCATGCCGGCACCACTTATTTTATTCCTTGTCTCAGCAACACTAACTGTTCAACTTATTAGTGGTGCCTGGGCCAGTGCAAATTATACCGGCTCTGCCTGTCCGAATTTATTAAGCTGTTCCTATACAGATAATTTATCAGGAAATTTACTTGAAAGCTTTAATGTGATTCGCAAATTAAATCTGGATAACGATGGTCGTCTGCTGCTAGATGAAACATCCAGCATTATTCAACTCAGTCATAGATTTGTTGCTGTTATTTTACTGATCTTAATCATCATGGCATTAAGAACAGTGAAACGAAATCACCCCGACTTATACAAACCAATGATGATCGTAAGCTGCTTTTTCTTTGCCGAGTTTACTCTGGGTATCGTTAACGTGTTGACTCATATGCCATTGTGGACAAACACACTGCATAATTTATTAGCAGTTGGTTTATTGTTCGCAACCATTAATTTAACCATGTTGATTCATCTCAAACGAGATGGTTGAATGAATAGAATCTAGTTAACTTGAACAGAGTTATTGCCGGTTTGATCTTCATCTTTCGTCATCATGGCTTTCATGACAATGACAATAAACATAAATCCACCAATAGCGGATAGAAGCCCACCCAATCCCATTAAGCCCATCCCTGCAATACGTTCTATTGAATCCAGTCCCTGTGCAGCACCCGCAACTTTTCTTGCAACACCATAACCACCAGACCAGACTAGACCAGCAATATGCAGAAACTGCCCTGTCGCATAAATCCAAAGCTGGATTTTGGAGAGATTAAAATTAATCTTATTAAAACCCAACGAGGGTAACAGTTGGTAACTAAGTCCCATCAATGCCAGTGAAACGCCAACAATACAACCATGATAATGTGCAGGGATCTTGACGTTATTACCATCTATCATAAAACCCATCATCCCCCCCCCCCCAACCCACAAAAAGGAAGTTAGCAAGGCAGCATGTGCCGAAGACTGCATTGGTGATTCCGGTTTTATCTGGAATAGTGATAATAATATAGCAATGCTTAACGGGAATACGGCCAGACTACCGCCAAAACTCATCAACATAGTAAACATTTGTCGATGTAAAACATCGGTAACGTCATACGCATAGTAAACAAGCGGTGTCATGAATATCGAAAGCAAACCGACAACAAACAAAAACAAGGCCACTCTCGGACTTAATGGTAAAGATAATCCAGCACTTGATGATAGCCATAACCAGGCCACCATCATTAATAAAGTGTAGGTAAATTGAAGTACATGCCCACCGCTCCAAAAAAGGAGTTCGTAATAAACTTCACTAGTTAATTGAACAGGTACAGTAATGTATGACCAAATAAAGGCAGCCAGCGCGATAAAAACACCTATCGCCGCACAATTTAATCCAAATCGAATTACAGCCTGACCACTGATTGCGACACCAACCTTAAACATGGCACTCATACTGAATACGACTTGCAACCCAATGCCTATCCCAAAGATGACTAAGCCTGTCAAAAATTTAGGATCATCCAGCACTGGAATATAATTACTCATTAAGGCATTGGCACTACCCATAAATGGAGAAACAGTAATTGTTGCCGTTCCTATAAGTACAACAACAAAACTCAATCTGGCAAGCCACGGAAACAAGGTACGACTGTTAAGACTCCACAAGACACTCGCAAAAGATAATATCCACACCAGGGAAGAAAGGTTTACATGTATAACTAGTGCTGTATGAAAAAAATCAACGAAAGGAATAAGCTCGCCAATTACCGGCGTCCTGGCAAGAACCAACAAAACAGAAAAAATACCGGCACCCAATAATGTGAGAATAGCTAACCAGAGCCAGACAACAGCCAGATTCCTTCTATAATCTGTTGGTATTTCAAGTTCGTATTTAAAAGGCATATTTAATATGTATTGATTGCTTTGTTATTTATATTCAGGACTATCGTGTATCAAATTACATCGAGTTAAATTCTTTCAACTCAATACTAATTCATTAAACTGATATCTTTAACTCAACTTGTCAACACCCGTATTTGAAAACCAGCTTTTTGTCTTTTTACAAAATACAACCAAACCAAGCATTAACGGTACTTCTATTAAGACACCGACAACTGTAGCCAATGCCGCACCGGAAGATAAACCGAACAACATAACAGCAGTAGCGATCGCAACTTCAAAATGATTAGATGCGCCTATCAATGCAATAGGAGCAGCATTTTCATAAGAGAATTTCATGAAATGCGCAGAACCATAGGTTATTGCGAAAATAAAAATAGTTTGAATAAATAATGGAATTGCTATCCAAAGAATAGTTAACGGATTAGCAATAATAACGTCGCCTTTGAAAGAAAAAAGTAATACCAAAGTCAATAATAATGCAGTAATGGTTACTGGCGTAAGCAAGTATAAGAACTTCTCTTCAAACCAGACTTGCCCCTTATTAGAGATAATCCATTTTCTTGAAAAGTAGCCCGCGACTAATGGTAGCGCAACATAAATACCAATAGATAAAAGCAATGCCTGCCAGGGCACGGGTAATTTACCGATACCGAGTAAAAAGCCACCTAAAACACCAAAGAGAATTAGCATTATTAAAGAGTTGACCGCCACCATCACTAGTGTATGGCCATCATTTCCTTTGGCTAAATATCCCCAAACCAAAACCATTGCAGTACAAGGGGCAATACCCAACAAAATACAGCCTGCCAGATAACTACGCCATAGAGGAACGGCCAACATTTTGATTCCATCTTGCATAACCACCGTACCTGAACCGTATTCAGCACCTACATCTAAATCTAATCCAAAAGGCATCTTCACATAGTCCAATGCTTCGGCGCCGATTAACTCTTTAAACATGATGCCGAGAAATAAATAGGCAATGAGATACATCGTAAAAGGTTTAATAGCCCAGTTTACAAATAATGTTAAACCAACCGGCTTAATACTTTTCCCAGCTTTAACAACCTCCGCAAAGTCTATTTTTACCATAATAGGGTACATCATAAAAAACAGACAAATGGCAATAGGGATGGAAACGATTGGTGCTCCATTAATAGTTATACTCATGCCATCCAGTGTTTTGGCAAATGCCGGGGCAAACTGTCCCAATAGAATTCCAAAGATAATACACAGCCCAACCCAGAGAGTTAGATAACGTTCAAACATACCCATTTCATGTTTCTTTTCTGTCATTTTGTTAATCTTTAACGCTAAGTAGTTAATTTATGTCTTTACACACAGAGCCGGTTTTCTGGGCGGTTCGACATATTCTTTAATTTTTTCAAATCACTCTTATATTGTTTATCATTGATACTTCCCTTCAATGTTGCTTGTAATAACTCATTTGCCCATGTAGGTAGTTTTGGATTTATACTGTAATAAATCCACTGGCCTGCGCGTTTATCGATAACAACTTGCATATCCCTTAGTGATGCCAAGTGACGTGATATTTTTGGTTGCATAAGTTCGAGCGCATGAGTTAACTCACAAACACAAAGCTCACCTTCTTGCATCAACAACATCAAGCTGCGTAACCGTGTTTGATCGGATAATGATTTCAATAGTATTTCAGGCGTCATATTCATATAATGAATATACGCTTAGGCATATATATGATCAACCATATATATGGTGCCGCTTCACATAATTGGGGGAATAAAATGTCCGGGAAAGTACTTAATGTCCTGTTTTTATGTACGGGCAACTCTGCACGCAGCATCATGGCTGAAGCACTGTTACAACGATGTGGATCGGGGCTATTTAATTCTTATAGTGCAGGAAGTATCGCCAAAGGTCAGGTCAACCCATTCGCAATTAAATTACTAAAAGCAAATAATTTTAAAACTGATTTATTTAGAAGTAAGAGCTGGAATGAATTCGAGGGAGAGAATGCACCGGAATTTGATTTTATCTTTACAGTTTGTGATCGCGCTGCAAATGAAGTGTGTCCAGTCTGGCCAGGTCAACCGATGTCAGCACACTGGGGCATTGAAGATCCTGATAAACCAGAATTGAGTGATGACGAACAGTATAAACTCTTTCAAAAAGCATTTTCAGAACTGGAACATCGAATTAAAATTTTTACTTGTTTATCATTCGATAATCTTGATTCCGTGTCCTTACAAAAAGAATTAGATGAAATAGGTAAATCGACATAAACCTAACCAAGTATTTATACTTATTGAATAACTATGTATTAAATTGATAGCTTTTATAAACAATCATTAATCTCGAACTCAGCAGAGGCTAGCTTGATACCATCGTTACCAAAAAATTCATAACTGTAAACCAAACCCAGTTTCATTCTCTTCAGTATCTCATCATTATCACAAATACCCTTTTTTATATTCTTCTTCACTTTTTTATTAAATATTTCACTATCAAATTCTTCAGTGGAAAAAGATGTATATGTATATTTAGTCACCAACCTAGGTCCAGGTTCCACTGATATACTATCAGCTCTGGTATCGTCATCTATTATTTTTGGCAAGCTATTATTCAGATTAATAACTTCAAGCTCCAGATTCCTTATGAGTGACTCTTTTGTTTCTTCTTCAGAAATTTCTTGATTTCCAGCTACTATTGATTCAGTGGCGCTTGATCTGAAATAAACGTTTCCATAATAAGCAACTACACTGGCAACTATTACTAATGCAGCAAGGCTTGATAGGGGATTTTTTATTAATTGCATTTTTGTCTCGTTATTTATTAATTAAGCGTTATCTTTAGCCTGGCTTAATTGACAATCTTTATTGGAAATAAATTGACTCAAAAGATTATCCTGAAAGCTTAGATGGCGGTTATGCCAGGATTTTAATACTGTTTCCATAAAATCAATCAGCGTCTGATGATTATTTTCTTTTACATAATTATCATACATTCTATTTAATGCCATTATTAGTTCATCATGATGTTCTTTATGGCTTTGATAGGAGGGATATTTTAATTCTTGCATAATCCGTTCTTCTTCAGCTGCATGCTCAACAAAATGATTAATTAATTTTTTCAGGGCATCTGTTATTTCTGAAACAGCAAGTTTATCTTGATCCGCAGAAAGTAATTCGTGAAGGTCATTACACAACTCTGCTAACTTAATATGATCTTGTACAATCTGTTCATTGCTATCTAATATGTAATTAAGTTCGATTAATGGCATGCAAAGCTACTCTGTTAAGTAATCAATGGTTAGAAGGTTTTTTTAGATGATGATTTAATACTTTTCCCACATAATCTTCCTTGACCTGGATCAAATTAATTGTATATCCAGGATGGATTGGCTAGTGCAACACAATGGAATCCTATATATATTAGGCTACTTACTTCTTATTCTTCTTACTCTCGTATATCTTCATTAACTTTTCATCCAACGCTTCATACTCTGACCAATCAATATCATCCCACTTACCTTGATCAGCCAAATTTCCTGCGTGCCGTTTAATCTCAGCCATACGGCTATATATTGAGGCAATATCTGACATGCCTTTTTCATCGTATTTCCTGGCTCGATTTTCATAGTTCATTGCGGTATCACGAAAATTATCTCCGCCATGACCTTCGTCATCATCTTCTGCAAAACTTGATGTTGTAAGAACCAGTGTCAGAATAAAACCAGATAACAAAGCTGAACGAACACTAAATAGCCTTATCCCGCTGGTATAATTTTTATGTAAGCTCATAAACTCTCTCCTATAAATTGTCTTCTCGCCACTCAGGCTCACTAGGATCTATATGTCGTTCCATTACATTAATCAGGGATTATCATTTTAGCAAAAATTAATACAAATTTTCTTAAAATGACAATAGAACAAAAATATCAGCGTTTTGAGAATTCGATTGTCGCGTAGAAATAATACAATTAATGCCTAAGGCAATTGCTGCTTGATGTGATTAACGAAAAATGGCGCGCCCGGAGAGATTCGAACTCCCGACCCCCTAGTTCGTAGCTAATTACTCTAATTCATAATCTCTTATATTAATTAATCACTTAACTTTATGAAGTGTCCCATTGAATAGTAGTTTTAAGCAAAGTAAGTAACTGAAAATACAAGCATAGGTTGTCGCCTATGGGACAGTAATTGTTAGATTAATTAGTAATCAAATACACTCACTCCAAACATTAATACACATAGCCATACTGCGCTATATTAATAAGCTTAATGCACTAATATCTTTCTTTAACTACAAAATCAACATCTAAATTAAGTATATGCAGTAATTTAATTAATTGGGTCATTGATTTATGCGTATTTTGCAAATCTAATAAACGATATAATTGTGGAACAGAAGTATTCAATCTTCTAGCAATATGACGTGTGCTTAATGCACTATCTTCCATATTGCGTTTGGCTTCTAATGACAATTTATACATGAGCAAATTTGCTAAATATACTGGATCTTCGTTGTAATCTAAAATCTGTTCAATATGAATAGTCCCTTCTTCTCCTGACTCAAGCACATAGGTAATAGCTTCATTTGCCAGCTCTTTATCTACAAAAAGCTCTGCGATTCTATTTTCACTAGTTGGCTTTAGTTCAGCATTAGCATAGGGGAATATAAACTCACTACCATTAAAAGTAGTAATTTCAAATTCTTTCTTCCTATTATTAGCTTTTGCGTTGCGTATTTTCACAGTTCACCTTCATCAATTAATTCTTGAATTAGTTTTAAAATTCTATTGCTAATTTGCCCTTCCATAACCGCATTATTTTCCAAATCCCATTTTACTATTAACTTAGAATCTTTATAGACATGTACATGCCTCGGCGCATGATCGCCAACCCAATCAACAAATATATAATTACCTCTTCGTTTCTTACCCACTATAAGATGTTACCTCACATGGTATCATTTGTCAATTTGAATATCACAAAGTTATTTCGGATAAATGAGATAGTTAGTAGATATTTAGACTTTTCTAATTTTTTTATAATTCAAATAGTTGGTCTTGAAACTTGTATCATAGAACAATGAATTATTTCTTTCTAACCCATTTTAAATGGAATATTAGATACCATTTATGGGACAAATAATTATTTATCTAGATATCTCTCTTCCAGCAAACCCGAAGATTTTAACCCATTCATTCTCCGCATAATCTCATGCACTATAAACTCTAGTTTTGTAAATAACTCTTCATCTTCCATTAAATCTAAAAAACCATCATGAACCAATCTGCACCTTCTACCATATAACCTCCCAATTCCAATTTTCTCTTCAATCTCTTCTTTCTTTCGCCCAGTAATATCCACAAGCATTTCTTTTAATGGCCTAATATCGGATTCATTCATCATTGGATATATTTCTAGAATAGTCCACATAAGCATAAATTTTTCTTCACTAGGATCATACTTTAATGACTTACTATAAAACCTAGACATAAGAGCAAACCTATCCTTAAGATCATTGTTTTTTGCAGTATATATAGACATTTCATTTAGGTTCTTCCTTAATTCTTTTCCCTTGATTTTAATCCTGTCTGACGGCCTCATACCTGCATTTAATAACCATTTCTTTCCTAAAAGCGGCCCTCTATATACCTCTTCAAAAAACAGATGTGGAATATATGATATCGCTATTCTAGTTATTGCTTTGTCTATTTCAGAGTTAAAGTAACCTAATGTTTCGGTATCTGATTCTTCTGAATTTATTTGAAACAATAAAAATGTTTCATTATCTGGAAGTTCTAGTTTTGCAGGTCTAATGAATTCTTCTCCAACACCTATAACATGTACTCTTGCTATATTAGTTGCAATATCAAATGTAATTGG
>CAYTIZ010000103.1:0-8341 GCA_964437885.1 uncultured Enterobacteriaceae bacterium | reverse complement strand
ATAGATCGTTTATTGATGGTTTTATCCGGAAAAGATGATATAAAAGAGGTGATTACTTTCACCTTGGACAAAAATTAGGAATTTAGATTAATGGGCATTTATTCAGTCGATAAACTCATTGCTGAGACCCGTCGAATTGCCAAGGAGTATCGCCTTGCCACAGGGAAAACACTTCCTGTTACGCCTGAGATAGCAATTAATGATGCTATCTCTATTCTTGATTTGTTGCCTAACGACGAAAATATACCGGGTTATGATGCAATTTATGCAAGAGGTGAAGAACGTTTAAAAGTTCAGATCAAAGGTCGTACGATCTTTAGTGAGAAAAAACAGGGACATCGAATTGGCCAACTTAAAATAGAGCAGCAATGGGATGCAATTATTCTGATGATAATGAATGCTGATTTTATGCCAGAAGAAATTTATATGGCTAAAAGAGATGTGATTCTGCATGAACTTGAAGAAAAAAGTAATAAGAAAGGCGCTATGACACTTGCCAAATTCAAGATTATTTCAGAATTACTTTGGACAGAACAAAATGGCTTTTCGCAAGGCGAAACCTGGTCAAATAAGGCTCTCTGATTTAAATCTATTTTTTTATTCAATAAACACTTCGTTTTTCTTTATTAAAATCACATGAAAACTGTAGCAGAAGTTTTTTCTGGTGCCGGTGCACTGGCTAAATTAATTGAAGGTTATCGTCATCGCCCTGAACAGGAAGATATGGCGCAAAAAATATTGTCAGCTATTAAAGAAGGGCAAAATCTGGTTTGCGAAGCAGGCACAGGCACCGGTAAAACGATGGCTTACCTTGTGCCTGCATTGTTATCTAGACAAAAAGTAATTATATCTACAGGTACGCGTCATTTACAGGATCAGCTAAATCAAAAAGATTTACCACTGTTGCTTGAAGCATTGAAATCACCTGCGACTACGATGGTATTAAAAGGTCGCACAAATTATCTTTGTTTGCAGCGCATGGATGTGGCAACCCATGATTCGAAAGACTTAAACTACCAAAATATGACAGAGCTACAGGAAGTAGTGCAATGGTCTTCGTCAACTAAAACAGGTGATATTAATGAATTAGGAATGATTGAAGAAAATTCAGTTATTCGTTCCTTGATTACATCCACGACAGAAAACTGTCTTGGTCAGGCTTGCCCGGAATTTGACTCCTGTTTTGTGTTTAAGAATAGAAAGAAAGCATTGGAATCTGATTTGGTGATTACCAATCATCATTTGTTGTTGGCTGACATGGGTTTGCGAGAAAGTGGCTTTGGCGAAGTATTACCCCTGGCGGATCTTATTATATTTGACGAGGCACACCAGCTTCCTGAACTTGCTTCTACCTACTTTAGTAAAACACTGGGCAGTCGCCAGCTACTTGAATTGATTTCCGATATTAAAACGGCAAACCATGAAGAGGCGGGTGACATAGTAGAGCTGCCAGAAGCATTGGCAAAATTTGAAAAATCGATTCGCGATGTGCGTTTGGTTTTTGGACGTAAAGATCAGCGTATGAGCTGGCAAGAAACATGGGAGAAAACAGACTTATCAATTGAATTGCCGAAATTACTGAAAACATATCAGACTGTGCTGGATATACTGGATACAGCGAGTGAACGTGGAAAGTTATTGGATAACTGCTGGCAACGGGCGAAGATGCATTACAATTATATCGAGTCTTATCTGGAAATAAATAACGAAGATTTAATACGTTGGTTAGAAATACGAGGTCATCATTTATATCTTAATCAAACGCCGGTTAATATCGCAGAAACCTTTCAGCAAAGACTGAAGGAATATGACGCAACGAGTATTTTCACTTCTGCAAGCCTGGCAATAAACAATGATTTTAAACACTTCAGTCGTCAACTTGGTCTTGAAGAATGTTTGAGCGAAGTATGGGATAGCCCTTTCGATTACCAGGCTCAAACTTGCTTGTATCTTCCTGTTGATTTACCTGAACCAAATCAGGCTGAATTTTTTGATGCATTTATAGAAAGAACAATAGAATTATTATCATACAGCGATGGTCATGCCTTTGTTTTGTTTACCAGTCATCAAGCTTTAGCTAAAGCGGCAAAGGTTTTATCCAAAGAAATTGATTACCCTATTTTTATTCAAGGTCGAGCACCTCGTTCTGAATTATTGAATCAATTCCGACAAACAAAACATGCCGTACTATTAGGAACAAGTAGCTTCTGGGAAGGTGTGGATGTCAAAGGTGAGGCATTATCTTCGGTGATTATCGATAAATTACCATTCGCCAGTCCGGACGATCCGGTATTGCAGGCCCGTTTAAATTATTTTTCTAAAAATGGTGGTAATGCTTTTATGGATTATCAAGTGCCACAAGCAGCCATAGCTTTGAAACAAGGTGTTGGACGTTTGATTCGCGATATCAGTGATAGAGGGATTTGTACTATTTGTGATAAACGCATAGTACAAAAAGCTTATGGGAAACGCTTGCTGAGTGCTTTGCCGCCTATGCCAATTACACATGATATTAAAGATGCGTATAATTTCTTCAATTAGATTTTATTAAAAATATCATGCTTGAATCCAATAAAGCGATAACTGAATTAAAAATAAAGTCACCTGATTCGATTAATATAATTCAAATAACAGATGCGCATATTCTGGATGATGGCGCGCCATCATTTAATGGTTTTGATACCTCTGCCTGTTTGCTTCAAATTATAAAAAACATAAAAAAAAATGAGTCAGATGCAGACTTGATTTTACTGACCGGTGATTTAGTACACGAAGCAACGGAAAGCGCGTATCAAAAATTAGCAGACCATCTATCGCCTTTGACAACACCTGTTCTTTGTTTGCCAGGTAATCATGATGATGTCGATATGATGAATAATATTATGGGATCCAATGGTCATGATGTTGGTAAAGTATTTAGAGCTGGCCAATGGCAAATCATTTTATTAAACACTTGTGTCATAGGGCAGCACAGTGGTGAATTATCCTCTTCGGAATTGGATTTCTTACGAACGACACTGCAATCGAACTCCCACAATCATTGTTTAATTGCGCTTCATCATCATCCCGTACCTATTCATAGCTTATGGATGGACGCTATGGCGTTAACTAATGCAATGGATTTTCTGAATATCCTTGATGATTTTGATCATGTTAGAGTGGTGATCTGGGGACATATACATCAGGAGTTTGAATTAATAAGGAACAATGTGATCTTGCTGGGCTCGCCGTCAACTTGCTTGCAATTCAAACCAAAAAGCGATGTTTTTGCCATAGATGAAAAGCCACCTGCGTACAGAAAATTAGTACTTCAATCTAATGGAATATTCAATACTGAGGTGCTTTATTTAAGAGAATAAACCTATAATATAGTTTATATTATCTCTATAACTAATTGATAAAACTAGTTTTTATTAGCTACTTTATTTCTCAAGTAAACAGGTCTAGCTTCTTCAACTGATATTGTCTTACCTTCACTATAAGCGGCTTTCGCCAGTGTTATAATATCTGCTGCAGTAGGCAGAACATCATTGTTAATACCGACCAAATTACAGCTAAATTTAGATTGTAGTTCTTCTGAGTAAATCTTCCAGCCCGTTCCAGCGCCAAACCAATCTCCCTCAGATGGATTTGAAAAATGAGTCGGAGAAGATACTTCTTCTTCGATGATTGGCTGCATTAAGCCTGAATCATCTTTTTTATATAGTCCCCAATAAATTTCTTGCATACGCGCATCGATGGCAGCGGCAACACAGTTGTGTTCGTTGGCAAAATGTTGTGCTAATGCAGCTAATGTTGATACAGGTATAACGGGGAGGTCATGAGCAAAAGCCAGGCCTTGTATGACGCTAACGGCAATACGTACGCCCGTAAAAGCCCCAGGTCCCTGCCCAAAAGCAATAGCATCAAGTTGATTTACTTCTATATCGGCTTCTCGAAGCAATTCATCGATCATAGGCAGAATTAACTGTGTATGTTGCCTGGGGGCAACTTCAAATCGTTGTATACAGCACTCATTTATATCAAGAGCTGCAGAACACGCTTCTGTTGCTGTTTCAATAGCCAGTATTTTCATTATTTCAGGATAGATTTAAAAGTTACTGATGATTTTTATGCAAGAAAATACATCTTGAACTAAATACAATCAAATAATAATTAATTTACTGCTTATTAACATACTATCAGTATTTTATTAATTTAGTTTCAAGCTTTGCATAAGCCCCCTATAATACATTTCTATGTTTAATTCATTCGAAATCATGATCGGTTTACGTTATGTTCGTGCCCGACGCCGCAATCATTTTATTTCATTTATTTCCATGACCTCCATGTTGGGTTTGGCTCTGGGTGTTATGGCATTAATTACGGTGTTATCTGTCATGAATGGCTTTGAAAAAGAATTAAAAGAACGCATTTTAGGCATGGCGTCTCATGCAACAATCATTGGTGATGGTGATACTTTAAATAATTGGCAGCCCATTGCGGAAGAAGTATTGCATCATCCGGAAATTATCGGTGTTGCGCCGTATGTGCATGCTGAAGGGATGCTGGTGAAAGATAAAAGCGTAAATGGCGCAATCATACGCGGTATATTGCCAACTGAAGAACCAAAAGTAGCTGTAGTCACAGAAAAAATGACGCACGGTAATTTGAATGATTTGCAGGCAGGTGCTTTTAATATTGTATTAGGCAAAGAACTGGCGCGAAAACTCGGTGTTATTATAGGGGATAAAGTTACTTTGGTTGCTCCTCAGGCAAATGTGACACCCGCTGGAATTTTGCCGCGATTGAAACGATTTACTTTGGTCGGTATTTTTGAAGTCGGCATGCATGAATTTGATAGTGCTTTAGCGTTAATCCATATGGATGATGCATTACGATTATTTCGTAAAACTGGTCCAACAGGTTTGCGTTTGAAAACCAGTGATATTTTAAGAGCACCTATTGTCAGTAGGGAGATCGCTAGCCAGTTACCTGGTCGTTACTGGGTTGTTGACTGGACTCAACGACACGCCAATTTTTTTCGTGCATTAAAAATAGAAAAAACAGTGATGTTCGTCATACTGACACTGATCGTTGCTGTCGCTGCCTTTAATATTATTTCAACCTTAGTCATGATGGTGTCTGACAAACAAGCTGATATTGCAGTTTTGAGAACCTTAGGCGCTAGTCCGGGCAGTATTCTTAAAATCTTTATGTTACAAGGAACGGTTATTGGATTAGTAGGAATAACAATAGGTGTCATTGGTGGTGTCTGGCTTGCATCCAATGTGGAAACAATAGTTCCGGCTATTGAGTCTATGTTAGGCCGTAAATTCTTATCTGCCGATGTCTATTACATTAGTGATCTTCCTTCAGACATGCATTGGAACGATGTCATAACTATCAGTATTATTTCTTTTGTATTGTGTCTGCTAGCCACAATCTATCCTGCTTTGCGTGCAGCTAATACTCAACCTGCTGAGGCATTACGTTATGAGTGATGTATTGTTGGCGACAAAAGATCTGGGGAAACATTTTAGTGAAGGTGAATTACGCGTTGATGTTTTGAAGGGTGTCGATTTTAGTATTAAGAAAAATGAAAGTGTGGCGATTATTGGAGCTTCTGGTTCAGGCAAAAGCACATTGTTACATCTGCTCGGCGGTCTTGATATACCTGATAAAGGTGATGTTCTTATTAATGGCAAGAGCATGAGTGATTTAAATGATGAACAACGTGGTGAAATGCGTAATAAGCATCTTGGTTTTATTTACCAATTTCATCATTTGCTACCTGAATTTACTGCGTTGGAAAATGTAGCAATGCCATTATTAATCAGGCGTGACAATCCAAAAGAAGCTTTGGATAAGGCTGCCGTTTTATTAGAAAAAGTTGGCTTATCAGAACGAGCAGAACATCGTCCGGGAGAATTATCTGGTGGAGAACGGCAACGGGCGGCTATTGCCAGAGCATTGGTTACGGAACCTGCCTGTATTCTTGCTGATGAACCAACGGGTAATCTGGATGAAAAAATAGCAGATCAAGTCTTTGAGTTGATATTAGAATTAAACAAAAATCTGGGAACGAGTTTGATTATGGTGACTCATAATCTGGAACTTTCTAAACGGGTTGATCGAGTAGTTGAATTAAAAGAAGGAATATTGACAGAATAATTTTATTTTCGTTTACGCCTTTTTTCCCATTTTGTAACTGCAGTGATACGCCAGATCAATCGAATAATCATATAAGTCAGCAGTGAACTGATTGTCCCCAGAATAAAAGAACCGAGTAATAATGGTTCCCAGATATGTATAAGTGTCTCGCTGAACCAATCCATAGAAAAGGAAAATGCAGTATACTTTTCTTCTAATCCAAGAATTTTAGAACCTAGTTGATAGGCAAAAAAGAACATCGGCGAGATGGTGATCGGATTAGTAGACAATGAGAATACGATGGCAATCGGTAAATTCATCCTAAATAATATTGCCAATGCGGCTGAACTCAGTGTTTGTATTGGGAAAGGAATAAAGGCGCAGAACATCCCGATAGCTGCACCGCCAGCAGATGAACGCCTATGAACGTGCCAGATATTGGGGTCATGCAGATAATCTGAAAGGATATGTAGGCCACCATGCTTCTGTAGATGTTCTTTATGAGGCAGGTAACGCCTAAACAGGTTTCGCAAACTTATTTCCCTAAATTATTAGTATTACTTAAAAAAAGCACGCTATTATATCCCAATAAACTTAAAGGGAGTTAAATAGTTTATGCTCGCAGGGACGCTGGCATTTGTCGCAGGTATCTATTGTTTGATGCAATTTTCATGGTTGCCATCACTTTGGATAATAATTTCTTTACCCCTACTATTTTTGCTTACTCTGTTTTCCTCTGGTTTTCGACTGGTCTTACTATTTTTAATCGGGTTTTGCTGGGCATTGTTTCGTGCCGGGCTGGAACTGGAGAATTCTCTGGATTTAAATATTGAAAATGATGAAGTTATTATAAGAGGTGTTATTTTTTCAATCCCTGAAGTTTATGACAATCATATCCGTTTTCTAATCGATACTAAGGAGATAACAAGCTTAAAAGGAAAATCTTTTCACTCTCCCGGAATCATTCGCTTAAGTTGGTATAGAAATAAAAATACTATTGCGCCGGGTGAAATATGGCAGTTAAGAGTTAAGTTAAAGCGACCTTACGGCTTTATGAATCCAGGGGGATTTGATTATGAAGCATGGATGTTAAGACAAGGTATAAAAGCGGCAGGCTATGTGAAGTTTGATAAACATAATCAAAAAATAGGTATGACCCATGCTTATTTCATTCAAAAGCTTCGATATGAATTAGCGCATCAATTAAAACAAAACCTGGATAAACCCTTGCTCGGGTTAGTGCTTGCCTTGAGTTTAGGTGATCGCAGTCTGCTTGAGGCAGAGCAATGGAAGGTGTTTACCAATACAGGTACAAACCATCTAATCGCAATATCAGGTTTACATCTAGGTTTGATAGCGGGCTTTATTTATTTTCTTGCCAGTTTTATCTGGAGTCGATTTTATTTTTTGACGCAGCGAATTCCCGCGCCTTTATTTGCGTCTCTAATGGCATTTGCAGCTGCTTTTTTCTATGCGCTACTTTCGGGGTTTGCGCTTCCTGCTCAACGTGCATTGATCATGATAGCTATTTTCTTGATGGCTTTGTTTTCGGCAAGGCAAATATTAATTACCTATGTTATTTGCATTGCCGTGATATTAGTGCTTGTTTTAGATCCGTTTGCCATTATTGCAGCTGATTTTTATTTATCATTTATGGCAGTCCTGTTTATTTTGTATATAAGTCGATTCAGAATAAGTGAACATCATAATTTGATTCGATGGATTCGATTGCAATGTTTACTCAGTATTGCTTTATGTCCGATATTAATTTTCTGGTTTCAACAAATCCCTCTTTATAGCATCTTGGCAAATGTAGTTGCGATCCCGGTGATTGGATTTTTAGTCGTTCCATTAACATTGATAGCTTTAATATTATTGTTTCCGCTGCCTGAGGTAGCTCAGTTCTTATATACGTTAATAGATAAAATAACTGAACAACATTGGACTTATCTTGAGTTCCTGTCACAGCAAAATAATGCAGTTATTCCGATTGCCGCAGAAAATTTATTTTCACTGATATTAGCTGTAATAGGTATATTGATACTATTACTGCCGAAAGGTTTGCCGGCAAAATGGTTAGGCATGCTCTATATCATGCCCTTATTATTTCCATTAGATCAAAAATTAAATCAAAGCGAGTTTGAATTTGTGTTATTAGATGCGGGGCAGGGTCTGGCCACTGTAATACAGACTAGAGAACATACCTTGG
>CAYTIZ010000102.1:0-8516 GCA_964437885.1 uncultured Enterobacteriaceae bacterium | reverse complement strand
GTGACCAATCGATCAGTTCATTGACACCATCCAGCTCTTCCAATGCAGCATGATGAACTATCAGGTTGTCTGCCAAACTTTTTTGTTTTAAATTCTTCCAGGCCATTTTGTTGTCTCAGTCTTCGTGTATTGATGTCTTGTCTCTTTCGTGCAAAGCTCCCTCATTTGTGTACAGGATGTACAGGATGTACAGGATGTACGGTATGCAGATTTCGCCTATAGCGCCTACTGTTGGTGCAGGAGCAAAAAATCTGCCCGTGCATTTTTGCCTGGTCAATGAACAAAATCCCTGCTCGCGCAAAGGCCTCTTTTTTATAATTTATAAGGAAAATTCATGAAGCGATTTTTATCAACATGTTGTTTTATTTTGCTGTGTTGTCTCTCTCTTCAGCTGCATGCAGAAGTAGAGCGACTAAAGATGGCAACAACAACCAGTACCGATAACTCAGGTTTGCTTGCTGTATTAAATCCGCCTTTCGAAAAAAAATACGGGGTAAAGCTGGATATTATTTCGGTGGGAACAGGCAAAGCAATTCGTTTAGGGAAAAATGGTGATGTCGATCTAATCCTTGTTCACGCGCCAGCTGCTGAGAAAAAGTTTGTTGATGAAGGTTTTGGTATAGAACGTGAGTCCGTTATGCATAACGATTTTGTTATTGTTGGTTCTGTTGAAGATCCTGCTGGTCTTAAAAGCACAAAAAATATTATTCAAGCTATGATTCGTCTGGCGGAAGAAAAACATATTTTTATTTCTCGAGGAGACGACTCAGGCACACATAAAAAAGAAAAGGAGCTCTGGGCAATGGTTGGTAATGAACCATCAGGCGCATGGTATCTTTCTGTCGGCCAAGGAATGGGAATAGTTTTGAGAATAGCTGATGATAAAGAGGCTTATACATTAACAGACAGAGGCACTTATCTGGCTTATAAAGATAAGATGAAATTAAAGGTCTTATTTGAAAAAGATGAAGCTTTGTTTAATCCTTATCACATTATCATGGTGAATCCCGAAAAACACCCGCATACAAAAATTGAACTAGCTAGAAAATATGCTGAATTTATTCGCAGCAAAGAAGGACAAGATTTAATCCGAAATTTTAAGATCAATGCAGAAGTGCTCTTTCATCCTGATGTAATTAATTAGGTGCTTTAGACAAGAATGGCACATGCTTGACGAAAAAAGCAAAGCCACAGAGGACACTGAGAAAGGCAAAAAATAACAGCGTCCAGATAAGTTTGAAGGGGGCATATTAACGTTATTGTTACAGAATCGTTTTTAATTTTCTCTCTGTGTCTAAGCTGTATTTCTAACAGTTTTCATCTTAAGCAAGTGCCGTTTGCATCAGGTGATAATAATGTGGCTGCATTATTTTATTTTTTGCAGCTTTACGAAATAAAATAAAGTAACTAGAAAAATCACAATAAAACTTATCCAGCCAAAGGTTGAGTTATATTGGCTTACTAAATAATCATAGTTGCTATTGTGAGTTCGATTGGTAAAGTAATCGGAGGTCTTGATGAGCATTACTATGCCAGCATGCGCGCCTATACAGGCAGCAATACTTTTGTGTTTAAGGCGTAATAGCGCAAGCAGTACACCAAAGATAAATAGTGTTAAGAAATAGTCCAGAATAGACCATTCGTAAAATCGGCGAAATGCTTCAGGCATCATTGTTAAACCAGTAAACCAGCCTATATCTACATCTGCCGGGAGGTCGCGATAACGAATAAAATGTACAGTTGCATAAATTAAACTGGAAAAGAAAGTGGCTATTACAGCTCCTGTCTGCTTATAAAGGCCAGTAAATAAAGCGCCTCGAAATATCGATTCTTCAATTAACGCGATTAACAGGCCAACAACGATTGCTTTAAACAGAACAAGCGAGAGAACATCTAATGCATAGCTGCGGCTAGAGTCTAGCTCATGTATGCCAAGTAAAAATAATATAACTTCGATCAACAGCATTATGCCTAGTCCATAGACAAAACCATTAAACATGCTGCTTAAAAATTTAAATGCTTTACCGTTATAACCAAAAGCGTTAAATGAAAGTAAATTATATAATTGCAAATAAATCCCGCTGATAATTAAGCCGCTAATTAGCGTTGCGTAAGTCAGATATTTACGAAAGGCAAGCCCTAGTACGGGATCAAGTAATAACTTTAACGGATATGCCAGTACTGCACCGACGAGAAAGGCAAGCACGATAAATAAGAAAAATATAATAATGGCACGCATGGAAATGATAGGCAGTGTTAACTTAATGCTTTTTATTCTATCAGTGTTTCAAGTGTGTCGGTCTCGCCTTTAGTATCAGTCCAGCTTAGTTTCAGCTTGTCCCCGATTTTTGCGCCTTCAAACATAAAAGATAGATAAGGGTTTTTAGAGACGGCTCGGCTCCAGTCACAAGACAGAACAGTTTGACCATTGTGTGTAACCGTAACGAGCTTAATATAATGCGCAGGAATAAGTTCCCCTGACTCTTCGTCGATTCTGAAGCCAGTTTCCATAGAATGGCGAATGATAGCACGCACTGTTGTGATGTTATCTCTGGTTTTTGTTTTTAATCGGATGCTAGAGCTCACCCGCAGCCTCCTTCTTGAACTTCAACAAACGTTTTTGTTTTATAAAATTTACTGTCAGCTTTGACTATAATAATAATATTTGAAGGCTGTTCCATTTTTATACGCGTAGAGACAAAACCAAGACACCCTGGGAAAAGATCAAAATTAGCGATTAAAGGAGTTGGGTTCTTGTCGACGAATATAGTAATTGACTCAGGTTTTGCTAAGTCTGTTTTTATTTTCACTGGCACCACGGCTCCATTTTCAACAACAGGATGCACGCTAATTGTAATTTGATCTGATTCTTGTATTTGTTGATTTGGAAAATAGTTGTTTATGGCTGTATTAAAATCAGTGGCATCGAATGCCGGTTGATTCCACTTTGCCAAGACAGACAGCGGTTTTAGTAATCCGGATAATATGAGTGAGCCGGAGGCAAGGTATTTTAATGTATCTCTACGTAACATTTTTTATAGATCAAGGTTTTCTTCTAGTTCTAATTCATACTGAAATTCAGTCATGCGTGCCGTCACACGTTGTTCCTGATAGTAATCAAGACTGTATTGTTGCTTAATAAACTTGAGTTTATCAATAGCAAGCTTGGTGTTAGCGGCAAGAAAATAATATTCTGCCTGTATAAAAGCCGTCTCCATTTCATTGCCGAGCATGGCTTCTGCCTGGCCCAATAAGGAATAAGTATTCAGGTCGTGTGAATAGTGTCGTTCATAATTTTTTAATATGTCACGCGCCTGCTTTGCTTTTTTTACATCGAGCAAGGCACGACTGTAGGTTATTATGACCGGTTTGTAATCAGGAAATAGCTGGTAGGCTTTTTTAAAAATGGTAAAAGCAGCGTCGTAATTTAATTGGGCTGTTTGAAGTTTGGCGGCTAATAAAAGATAGGCAATATTATCCGCATCGTCTTTAAGCAGAATATCAATTTGTTGTTTTGCACGGACAAAATCAGCGTCGCCAATATAAGCATAGGCCAGCCCATAACGAACAGGCAGTTTATCTTTTTTAGAGCCTTCGCTCTTATTTAATTCTCCGCGTAAATGAGTAGCGGCTTCTTTTGTCGACTTAAATGAACCAACTAATAATTTATAACGAACTAATTCATAAGAATGTGTATTAGAAAATTCTTTTTTAGGATACGTTTCAGCTCTTGCAATGGAATCCGCTATTCGGGATGTGGTCAAAGGATGTGTGCGCAAAAATTCGGGTGCCGCACTTTGAGAATAACGTGATATTCGTTGCAATGTCTCAAAAAATGCGGGCATGCCGCGTGGATCGTAATCTGCTCTTTCCAGAGTTTGCATGCCAATACGATCCGCTTCTTCTTCATTAGCACGGGTAAAATTAATCTGGTTTTGAGCGCTTAAACCCGATACACCTGCCAACGCTGCGGCACCGGCTTGTGGATTTATAACGGCCAGAATTATTGCTCCGACCATCGCTGCTGCTGTCGGTATACTAAGTAGATTCTGTTGCTCAAACATGCGAGCAAGATGTCGTTGCGTAACGTGTGCAATTTCGTGTGCCATTACTGCGGCTAGCTCGCTTTCATTGCTTGAGTTGAGAATAACGCCGCTATTAATACCGATCATGCCGCCCGGTCCAGCAAACGCATTAATAGCAGAGTTATTAACAACAAAGAAAGTGAAAGATTGTTCTGTATTGTCACTATGTGAGGCTAATTGGTAGCCGATAGACTGGATATAAGATTCAATTTCAGGGTCAGTCACAACCCGTTCAAAGTGCCTAACCTGATTTAGAAACATCTTGCCAAGTCGTCGTTCAAATTCTGGCGAAACAACACTTCCTGCGGAATCACCGAAATCAGGCAAATCACTATTTCCTGCAGCAAAAGTCAGGATCGGCAACAGGACAAGAAAGATAAGAGGTCTCTTGAAATAATGTTGCTGTATTTTTATGGGAAAATGCATAAATCTAAAGTGGTGTTGCACCCTGTTGCAACATATTATCCTTCGTTTGCTTTATCATGACAGTCTATCACAACAATATAGACTGTATTTATTACGATTCGTTTAAAAATAATCAGGAGTATAAAAAATATGGCAGCGGCCAAAAATGCCTTCTATGCACAATCTGGCGGAGTAACGGCAGTTATTAATGCCAGTGCTTGTGGCGTGATTGAAACAGCAAGAAAACATTCAGACAAGATCGCAAATGTGTATGCCGGTCGCAACGGTATTATCGGTGCATTAACAGAGGACTTAATTGACACTAGTCAGGAATCTGATGCGGACATTGCTGCACTAAGACACACGCCTTCCGGAGCATTCGGTTCCTGTCGTTATAAACTAAAAGGTTTGGAAGAAAACAAAGCGCAATATGAACGCCTGATAGAAGTATTCAAAGCGCATAATATTGGCTATTTTTTTTATAATGGTGGTGGCGATTCAGCCGATACTTGTCATAAAATTTCTCAAATCGCGGATAAAATGAATTTCCCGATTCAGGCGATTCATGTGCCTAAAACAGTAGATAATGATTTGCCGATCACCGATGTCTGTCCCGGTTTTGGCTCTGTGGCAAAGTATATTGCTATCTCAACTCGTGAAGCCTCATTTGATGTTTGCTCTATGGCGAAGACATCAACGAAAGTTTTTGTACTTGAAGTCATGGGTCGTCATGCCGGCTGGATTGCCGCTGCAGGCGGTTTGGCAGCAGATGCAGATAACGATATTCCTGTTGTTATTCTTTTTCCTGAAGTTGAGTTTGATCAGGACGCGTTTATCAATAAGGTAAAAGAGAAAATTGAACAATATGAATATTGTTCAATTGTTGTTTCCGAAGGGGCGCACTGGCCGGATGGAAAGTTTCTGGCCGAACAAGGCACGCGTGATGCTTTTGGTCATGCTCAGCTAGGGGGAGCAGCACCGGTTGTTGCCAATATAGTGAAAGATGCTTTAGGTCATAAATTTCATTGGGCAGTAGCTGATTATCTGCAACGCGCGGCCAGACACATTGCTTCAAAGACAGATGTTGAACAAGCCTATGCATTGGGACAGGCCGCAGTTGAAATGGCGATAGCCGGAGATAACGCAGTAATGCCAACAATTGATAGAAAATCAGATGAACCCTATGTCTGGGAAATTGGCAAAGCAAAACTGGAAGACGTAGCTAATGTGGAAAAGATGATGCCTAAAGAGTTTATTACGGAAGATGGTTTTGGCATTACCGATGCCTGTCGTCGATATCTTAGCCCATTGATCGAAGGCGAGGATTATCCTCCTTATGAAAAGGGCATGCCGAAATACGTGACACTGAAAAATAAGCCGGTTGAAAAAATTCTAAACACCGAGTTTGATTTATAGACATTAGTTGTGACAGTCACTCTCTATTATGCACATGATCCGATGTGTAGTTGGTGCTGGGCTTTTAGGCCTTCTCTCAATGCACTGTTAGCAGAATTACCAAAACAAATCGAAATCATTCGTTTACTGGGTGGTTTAGCGGCGGATAGCGATGAACCCATGCCCGACGAAACACGACTATTTGTGCAAGGAAATTGGCAAGTAATCGAACAGCAGGTGCCAGAGACAAAATTCAATTATGATTTTTGGAAACAATGTCAGCCTCGCCGAAGTACTTATCCGGCATGTCGTGCTGTCATTGCAGCTCGATTTCAGGGTGAAGAGTTTGATATGGCCATGACACTGGCTATTCAACAAGCCTATTATTTACAGGCTCGCAACCCTTCAGACATTTCAACTCTGATAGAACTGGCAGCAGAGATTGGTGCAGATAAAGATAAATTTTCTAAAGATATTAAATCATTAGAAACAGATGAAGCGCTACGACAGGAAATAAAACAATCACGTCGTTTAGGCTTAAATAGTTTCCCGAGCTTGTTATTGGATGCGGGTAATAAACAAATAAGAATTGACCCTGATTATATTAATATTGATGTAATGCTGGAAAAAATGGATCAATGTTTTTAATAAAAACATCATTGCTGTCCCGTTAACTTTGAAATGACCTGTCATGCTTAAAGCAAAGACTGATGCTCATCGTTCTAAGTGCTTGTTTATTCGATAGGTCATTGGGTAATGCACAAATTAATAAATCAAGATTTTTCGACTTGCCATTTCATATCCTTACACCTTGTGTTTCCCTCAAAGCTTTGCTTTATATGGCTTTCAAACGGTGTCTCTTCCAGTTAACGGGACAGCAGTGTAAAAACATATATTGTATAATTGTTGCACTTTTTAGAATCTATCTAATTTATAAATATGATACGTTTCATTCACGGTTTTTCTCTCGATAATATTCGCGGTGATATATATGGCGGTCTAACCGCTGCTGTTGTTGCCTTGCCGCTGGCGTTGGCTTTTGGCGTGGCTTCCGGTGCTGGTCCGTTGGCAGGAATGTATGGCGCTATTCTGGTTGGGTTTTTCGCTGCAATATTCGGCGGCACACCATCACAAGTATCTGGTCCTACCGGCCCGATGACTGTAGTTATGACGGGCATCATAATGCACTTCTCAGGAAATCCAGCAATGGCTTTTACTGTTGTCATGTTAGGCGGTGTGTTTCAAATTATTTTCGGCATGCTGAAATTTGGACGCTTCATTAATCTTGTGCCGTATCCTGTTGTTTCCGGTTTTATGAGTGGTATCGGTTGCATTATCATCATTTTGCAACTGGCGCCATTTGTTGGAGGGGAATCAGTAAAGGGGGTCTTGCATTCAGTTTTAGCCATGCCAACATTAATTGATCAAATTCAAACCCATGCATTTAGCTTAGGTTTTATTGCCTTAGTCATTGTTTGTTTTATCCCGCAACAGATTAGCCGTTATATTCCGGGACCGTTATTGGCATTGATAGTTGGCACTATAATGGGCGTATTCTTTTTTAATGAAGCAAGTGTGATAGGTGAGATCCCAACGGGATTACCTAGTGTGCAATTACCGGTTTTTCTGTCGATGAGTTTGCCACTATCATTAAGTTCTCTTTGATTCTGGCTTTTCTTGGTGCCATTGATTCCTTATTAACTTCACTAATAGCAGATAGTATTACCCGTACACACCATAAACCTGATCGTGAATTAGTCGGCCAAGGCATTGGTAATATTGTTGCCGGAATGTTTGGAGCTATCCCCGGTGCAGGCGCAACCATGAGAACGGTTGTTAACGTTCGTGCTGGTGGTCGTACGCCTATTTCAGGTGCCTTACATGCTATTGTTTTGTTATTTATGGTATTAGGCTTGGGCGGTCTTGCTGAACACATTCCTCATGCTGTTCTTGCCGGCATCTTGTTTAAAGTCGGTTATGATATTATTGACTGGAACTATGTTCGCCGTCTTCATCAAGTGCCTCGTTCCGGCGTGTTGATTATGTTGACAACATTAACACTAACAGTTTTAGTTGATCTTGTTACCGCAGTTGCAGTGGGAACAATCATGGCCAGCATGTTATTTGTTAAACGTATGGCAAACACACAAGCAGCAAGCATGAAAATAGTGGGCGGTGCAGGTGATTGGCACGAACTTACCGAAGAGGAAGCTGGACTATTTGAACGTGCAAATGGTCATGTCGCCTTGTTTCATATCGAAGGCCCAATGAGTTTTGGCTCGACTAAAGATATTGTGCAATTACTAACGGCTGATCGCGATCAGGATGTATTGATTATCGATTTTACTGATGTGACTTTTATTGACAGTAGCGCCTCACTCGCTATCGAAGAAGCAATAACACAAGCACAAGATGATAACGATTCTGTCATTATCTGCGGTATGTGTGAAGCAGTGGAAAAAGTAATACGTAGTATCGGCGTGAGTAAACTAATGCCTGAAAATCAGATCACAAAAACTCGCTTACAAGCCTTGCAACTTTCTGAACAGCTGTTAAAAAAATAAATACTATAAATCATGATGTTGTCCCATTAACGTTAGACTAAGTGGCGTTAATATATGATTAATAATT